>JACQTN010000019.1 GCA_016210785.1 Armatimonadota bacterium | reverse complement strand
GTCCTGGACGTGCCGCTGCCGCGGCCGCGGCGCGCCGCCGACACCGGTCTGGTCGCCCTGAAGAGCCGGCTGCTGGCGCTGATCCAGCAGGAGATGCCGGAGGCGTTCAGCCATGCCGGTGAGGATACCTCTCACCCCTCTCCCGCCGGGGGCGCCGCCGAGTCGGCGAGCGCGGTAGAACAAGGCGCCTTGCCGGAATGTTGAACGCGCCGGGCGCCGGTACGTGGGTGAGCGCGGTGTCGCGTTGCGCCTTGCCGGAAGTGGAACGAGCCGGGTGAGGGAGGAGTCGGGGATCGCGATGCGCGTTTTTCCCGGACGCGTTTCTGCCTGGGTGGGCGAGGGGCGCTTTTTCCCTGCCATGGGGCTGCTGGCACTGCTGGCCGCGGCGTGGGAGGCCGCGGTCCGGGGCTTTGCCATCCCGCCGTACATCCTGCCGGCGCCGTCGCGCGTTGCCCGCGCCATCCTCCAGGAGTACCCGCTGCTGTGGCGGGACGCCGGGGTGACGCTCATGGAGGTGGGGCTCGGCTTTCTCGTGGCCGCCGCGGTGGGGATCGCGCTGGCCTTTGCCATCTTCCACTCGCCCACGCTGGAGAAGACGCTGTACCCGCTCATCGTGGCCTCCCAGACCGTGCCGGTCTTCGCCATCGCGCCGCTGCTCATCGTCTGGTTCGGCTACGGGCTGGCGCCCAAGGTGATCATGACCGCGCTCATCGTGTTCTTTCCCATCGTGGTGAACACCGTGGACGGGCTTCGCGCCGTGGACGAGGACATGGTGAACCTGCTGCGCATCCTGCGCGCCTCGCCCTGGACCATTCTGTGGACGGTGCGGGTGCCCGGGGCGCTCCCCTTCATCTTCTCCGGCGCGAAGGTGGGCGTGGCGGTGAGCGTGATCGGCGCGGTGATCGGGGAGTGGGTGGGATCGCAGGAAGGCCTCGGCTACGTCATGATCCACGCCAACGCGCAGCTGCGGGTAGACCTGATCTTTGCCGCGATCCTGTACCTGTCGGTGATGGCCGTCGGCCTGTTCGCGCTGGTCTCGGCAGTGGAGTGGCTGGCGCTGCCCTGGCGGCGGGCGTAAGGTGAGGCAGGTGCCCGCGGCGCGCGCGGCCGCGGGCGGCAGAGGCACGGTGGAGATGGAGACTTCCGGTGATGAGGAGGAGGGGGAGACATCATGAGACTGCGCATCGGCGCGGTGGTGGTCCTGCTGGCGATGATGCTGGGGGCGGCGCCGCCCGGCGCGGCGGGCCCTGCGCCGCGCGTGACCTTCATGCTGGACTGGTTCCCCAACCCCAACCACGTGCCGGTCTACGCCGCGCTGCAGCGGGGATTCCTCAAGGCAGCGGGCGTGGACGTGACCGTGCAGGTGCCCGCCGATCCCAACGATCCGCTCAAGCTGGTGGCGGCGGGCAAGGTGGACCTGGCCATCAGCTACCAGCCCGCCGTGGTCATCGCCCGGGCCGAGGGGCTGCCCGTGGTGACGGTAGGACTGCTGGTGGACCACCCGCTGACGACCGTGATGTTCCTGCGCGGGTCGGGCATCGGCAACCCGGCCGACCTGCGCGGGAAGACGGTGGGGTACGCGGTCGCGGGGTTCGAGGAAGCGATGCTGGTGGCGATCGCGGCGCGCGCGGGTCTCAAGAAGGGCGACTACAGGATGGTCAACGTGGGCTTCAACCTGACCCCGGCGCTGCTGGGCCGCAAGGTGGACGCGGTGGTGGGCGCCTACAAGAACTACGAGCGCATCCAGATCGAGCTGCAGGGCCGCCAGGTGGGCATGTTCGAGGTGGAAAAGTACGGTGTCCCCGACTACTATGAACTGGTGATCATCGCGAGCGAGCGAGTGGTGCGGGAGCGCCCCGAGACGGTGGCGCGCTTCGTACGCGCCCTGACCCAGGGGATCCGGCACACGCTGGCCAGCCAGGACGATGCCTGGAAGGCGTACGTGGCGGCCAATCCCAAGCTCAACGACACCCTGAACCGCCGCGGGTACGCGGCCACCCTGCCGTTCTACGCCCGCGGCCAGCGCCAGTCGGCGCCGCGGTGGACCGCGCTGGCGGACTTCCTGCACGCGCACGGGATCATCAAGCGGAAGACGCCGGTGGAGGCCATGTTCACCAACCGGTTCGTCCCGGCGCCGTGAGCGGGGAGCGCGCCCTGGCCCGGGTCTGCGCGGCGGCGCTGGATGCGCTGCGCCGTTCCCGGCCTCTGGTGCACCACATCACCACCGAGGTGACGTCCGGAGACGTGGCGAACGCCACCCTGGCGCTAGGCGCGCTGCCGGTGATGGCCTCCGCCGTGGAGGAGGTGGAGGAAGTCGCCGCTCGCGCCGACGCCCTGGCCTGCAACCTGGGCACGTTGACCCCCCTGCGCGCGGAGGCCATGGTTCGCGCCGCGGGCGCGGCGGCGGCGCGGGGTATCCCGGTGGTGATGGACCCGGTGGGCGTGGGCGGCACGGTGCTGCGGACCGAGACGGCCGCGCGACTGCTCGCGGCGGCCCCCGGGATGATCGTGCGGGGCAACCCGGCGGAGATCGCCGCGCTGGCCGGCGCGTCCGCACAGATGCGGGGCGTCGAGGCCACCGGGGGGCCGGCCGATCCGGTCGCCGTGGTCCGCGCGCTGGCGCGGAGCACCGGCGGCGTGGTGGCCATGACCGGGGCTCGCGACTACGTGAGCGATGGAGAGACGCTGGTGGCGGTGGACAACGGCCACCCGTTGCTGCGCAGGATCACCGGCGCCGGCTGTATGGCCACGGCCGCGGTGGCGGCGTTTGCCGCCGCGGGGACGCCGGCCCTGGTGGCCGCCGCGGCCGCCCTCGCTACTTTCGGCCTGGCCGCGGAGCGGGCCGCGGCGCGGGCGTCAGGCCCGGGAACGTTCCACGCCGCGCTGTTCGACGCCCTGGATGCGCTGGCGCCGGATGACGTGGCCAACGGGGCACGCCTGGCGGTGCTCGAGGGAGAGATGCGGTGGACCTGAGCGTGTACGTGATCACCGACCGCCGCGTGGGCGGACGTTCCCACGAGGAGGTGGCCGAGGGTGCCGTGGAGGGTGGGGCCACCGCACTGCAGTTCCGCGAGAAGGCGATGACCACGCGGCAGTTGATCGAGGCGGCGGGCCGCCTGCGGGCGATCGCCCGCAGGCGCGGCGTACTCTTCATCGTCAATGACCGTGTGGACGTGGCGCTGGCGGTGGACGCGGACGGCGTGCACGTGGGCGAGGACGACATGCCGGTCGCCCTGGCCCGGCGGCTGATGGGGCCTGAAAAGATCGTCGGGGTCAGCGCCTCTTCGCCGGAGGAGGCACTGGCCGCCGTGCGCGACGGCGCCAGCTACCTGGGCGTGGGCAGCGTCTACGCCACGGCGACCAAGCCCGAGGCCGGCGCGCCCATCGGGTCCGCGAGGCTCGCCGCGGTCAGGCGCGCCGTGTCGGTGCCCGTCGTGGCGATCGGCGGCATCACCATCGAGAACGCCGCCGAGGCGATCCGGGCCGGCGCCGACGGCGTGGCAGTGATCTCCGCGGTGGCGGGGGCGCCGGACCCCGTCGCGGCCGCGCGGCGCCTGCGGGAGGTGGTGGATGCGGCCCGCCGGCGGTGAGACCATCGGCGATCTGGGAGAGGACGCGCTGCTGGCGCGCCTGGCGACTGTCGTAGGCGCGCCGCCTCCGGAGGTCGTTCTGGGGATCGGGGACGACACCGCGGTGCTGCGCGCGGAGAGCGGGAAGCTCCTGCTGGCCACGTGCGACGCCCAGGTGGAAGGCGTGCACTTCCTCGCCGACGCCATCGCGCCGCGGCAGCTCGGCCGGCGCCTGCTGGCCGTCAACCTGAGCGACATCGCCGCCATGGGCGGGACCCCACGGTGGGCGCTGGTGTCCGCGGTGCTGCAGGCGGACCTTCCCGCGGCGTGGCTTCAGGAGTTCTACGCGGGGCTGCGTGAGGAAGGAGACGGCGCGGGCGTGGCCCTCGTGGGCGGCAACCTGGCCCGCTCACCCGGCCCGGCCGTCATCGACCTCACCCTGCTCGGCGACGTGGCCGCGGAGCACCTCCTCACCCGATCCGGGGCCCGGCCCGGCGACGCGCTGCTGGTCACCGGGCACCTGGGGGCCGCGGGCGCCGGCCTGGAGGTCGTGCGCCAGCCTTCTCTGGGCGCGCGGGCCGGCGCGGAGCGGCTTCTGGGGGCATACCTCACGCCGCGCCCCCGCGTGAGGGAGGGGCAGGCGATCGGGCGTAGCAGGCTGGCCCACGCGATGATGGATCTCTCCGATGGCCTGGGCACGGATCTCCGGCGCCTGTGCGCGGCCAGCGGCGTGGGCGCCCGCGTGGACGTGGCCCGGCTGCCGGTCTCGCCGGAGGTCCGCGCGGTGGCGGCGGCAGCCGGACGTGATCCGGTGGCGCTTGCCCTGTTCGCCGGGGACGACTACGAGCTGCTGGTGGCCGCGCCGCCGGCGGCGGCCGGTGCGCTGGCCCGGATGCTGGAGGCGGAAGGCACGGCCGCGACCGTCATCGGCGAGGTCGTGGAGGCGGCGGCAGGGCTGACGCTGCGCGATCCGGGCGGGACACTGCGCCCGCTGGAACCCCACGGGTGGGATCACTTCCGTCACAGGTGAAGGCGACGATGGACACGCTGGTGCGGGCGGTGGCGCAGGATGGCCGGACTCGAGCCCTGGCGGTGGTGACCACGGGCACCGTGGAGGAAGCCCGGCGCCGCCACGACACGCTGCCCACCGCCACCGCAGCGCTGGGGCGCGGGCTCACCGGCGCCGTCCTCATCGGCGCCACGCTGAAGGCGGGCAGCACGGCGACGCTGCGCATCATCGGCGACGGCCCGCTGGGCGGCCTGATCGCCGACAGCACGGCAGAGGCGGGCGTGCGGGGGTACGTGGCCAACCCTCAGGTGGACCTGCCGCCGACGCCGGCGCGCAAGCTGAGCGTCGGCGCGGCCGTGGGCCGCGGTACCCTCCACGTCACCAAGGACATGGGCCTGCGCCATCCGTACCACAGCAGCGTGCCCCTGCGCTCGGGAGAGATCGGCGAGGACCTGGCGTACTACTTCGCGTCCTCAGAGCAGGTCCCGTCCGCGGTAGCGCTGGGCGTGCTGGTGGCCCCCTCCGGCCGCGTGCTGGCCTCGGGCGGCCTGCTGATTCAGGTGCTGCCGGGCACCGCGGACGACGTCATCGCGTACCTGGACCGGCGCACGCGGGCGCTGCCCGCCATCACCACGCTGGTCAACGACGGGATGCGGCCCACCGACATCCTCCAGGAGGCATGCGGCGACCTGGCACTGCAGTTCGTAGACGAGATGCCGGTGCGCTTCCAGTGCCGCTGCAGCCGGGATAAGGTGAAGGGGGTGCTCCTCGGCCTGGGCGCCCGGGAGGTCCGCCAGATCCTGGCGGAGCAGGGGCGGGCCGAGGTGCACTGCCGGTTCTGTGGAGAGCGGTACGAGGTGGGCGACGCCGAACTGCGAGAGATGCTCGACGGACAAGATGCCGGCTGAGCCGGCGCTCCTCACGCGACGCGCGTCACCTTCCCCGCGCTGAGACAACTGGTGCAGACGCGCACGCGCTTCACCTTCCCCTGCACTTGCGCCTTGACCATCTGCAGGTTGGGGATGAAGCGGCGCTTGGTCCGCTGATTAGAGTGGCTGACGTTCGAGCCGGTCAACGGGCCCCGGCCACAGATCGCGCAACGGCGGGCCATCGGATTTCTGCCTCCTTGCCTGAGCGGCCTTGCAAAACACGCATATCTTAACACGCCGCGCCGCGCCACGCAATCCACTGGTCTGGGGAGTCATGCGCAGGACCGGCTCAGCCCCACCCCGGACCACCCCAAGAAATCCATGCGGCGGATTTGTTGGGGGCCCCGGGCCCTTCACACAGCGAATTCCCGGGGCGCCGCGACGTCGGTGATCGCGGTAGAGCAAACCGCCCTGGGGCAGCGTAACAGGTTCCGGCGAGCGCGGCAGCGTGAGGCGCGTTGCAGATGCGTGGAATGTGCCGCGCCCTGCACGTGCGTCGAACGTGCCGCACTTCGCACTGGAGTGGAACGTGCCGGCGCCCTCCCTCTCCGACAAAGAGGAGTGCCGGAGGCCGCGTAGAATTGGGCTGTGACCTTCAGGGTACCCTGGATGTGGTGGAGCGGAGCGTGTCCGCACGGGATCACAGCGCGGTGATGCCGGATTCCCGGATCGCGCGGCCGCCCCTGGACCACACGGTGGATCACATCCGGGGCGTCGGGCCTGCGCGAGCGGCCCAACTCGCCCGCCTGGGCATCCACACCGTCGAAGACCTCCTGCACCACCTGCCGTCGCGCTACGACGATCGCCGCGTCATCACCCCCATCGGCGACCTGGCCCCCGGTACGGTGGCCACCATCCGGGGCACGATCCGCGGCGTGAGGGAGGAGCGGCCCTTCGGCCGCCGCGGCGGCCCTCGCCGAGCCGTGCGCAGCGTCATCAAAGCCGCCATCACGGATCGCACCGGTGTCGTCATCGCCGTCTGGTTCAACCAGCCATACCTCCGCGGCCAGCTCTCGCGCGGCGCGCAGGTGGTGCTCACGGGGCGGGTCGAGCAGTGGCGCAGCCAGCTGCAGGTCCAGAGCCCCGACCTGGAGGTGCTGGAGCCCGAGGATGAGGCGATGCACGCCGGGCGCATCGTCCCGGTCTACCCGGCCACGGAGGGACTCACGCCGCGGATGGTGCGCACCATCATCCGCGAGGCGCTGGAGGAGTTCGCCGGCGCCGTCAGCGAGATGCTGCCGGAGGCGGTGCGCGCACAACACGCCCTGATGGGCATCCGGGACGCCCTGTGGAAAGTCCACTTCCCCGGCGCGGAGGGCGAGGCGGAGGCATCCCGGCGCCGGCTGGCCTTCCAGGAACTGTTCCTCCTGCAGATCGGCGTGTTGATCCGCCGGCGCGCCGTAGAGCGCCTGCCCCGCACCATCCGCTACCGGCGGGACGGCGACCTGACGGACCGGTGGCGGGCGTCGCTGCCCTTTGCCCTGACGGGCGCACAGGCCCGGGTCATCGACGAGACGCACGGCGACATGTTCGGCCCGCGCCCCATGAACCGGTTGCTGCAGGGCGACGTGGGATCGGGCAAGACTGCGGTGGCCGCCGCAGCGCTGGTCACGTGCGTCCAGGGTGGCTACCAGGGGGCGGTCATGGCGCCCACAGAGATCCTGGCAGACCAGCACTACCTGACCTTCCGCCGGATGCTGGACCCGCTGGGCGTGCGGGTCGTGCTGCTCACCGGGGGGATGGATGTGGCGGGCCGGGACGCGGGGCGCGCCGCCGCCCAGCGTGGGGACGCCGACGTGGTGGTGGGTACCCACGCCCTCATCCAGGAGGCGGTCGCGTTCGCCCGGCTGGGGCTCGTCGTGATCGACGAGCAGCACAAGTTCGGCGTCGCCCAGCGTGCCCTGTTGCGACGGAAGGGCGCGGGGCCCGACGTCCTGGTGATGACCGCCACGCCGATCCCGCGCACGCTCGCCCTCACCCTGTACGGCGACCTGGATGTCTCGGTGCTGGACGAGATGCCGGCAGGGCGGGGACGGGTGTCGACGCACTGGCGCCGGCCGGCCGATCGGGCGAAAGTGTACGAGTTCGTGCGGCAGGAGGTGGCCGCGGGCCGGCAGATCTTCGTGGTGTGTCCGCTGGTGGAGGAGTCGGAGAAGGTGGACGCGCGGGCGGCCACCGAACTGCACGAGAGTTTGGCGCGCGGAGAGCTGACCGGCGTTTCGCTTGGCCTGCTCCACGGCCGCATGCGCGTGGAGGACAAGGAGCAGGTGATGGCACGCTTCCGCGCCGGCGAGATCGCGGTGCTGGTGGCCACGCCCGTCATCGAGGTGGGCGTGGACGTCCCCAACGCCACGGTGATGGTCATCGAGGATGCCGGCCGCTTCGGGCTGGCCCAACTGCACCAGCTTCGCGGACGCATCGGCCGTGGCGCGGCACGCTCCTACTGCATCCTCATCGATGATCCTGCTACCGAGGAGGCGGAGCGGCGCATCCGGACCATGACGGCCACCACGGACGGGTTCGCCATCGCCCAGGAGGACCTGGCGCTGCGCGGGCCCGGGGAACTGCTGGGCGTGCGCCAGCACGGCCTGCCCGACTTCCGAGTGGCCGATCCGATCAAAGATCTACCGCTGCTGGAGGAGGCGCGGCGCGCGGCACTGGACTACCTGCGCCAGGACGCGGAACTCCGGCAGCCGGTGTCGCGTGCGCTGCGCGACGCGGTGCAGCGACGGTTCGGCGGCCGGCTGGAGCTGGCGGCGATCAGCTAGCGTTCACCCGCTGACGTCTACGTTAGGTTTGGAAGGAGGCGAGTCACGTCCTGGCGGAGCGACTGCGGCCGAGCGATGCGCCGCTGAGTGGGTGCCGGCGCGAATGTGGCACGACGCAGCGCGGGGCGCGCGCACCACCTATCTTGGCGAGTCAGAGAAGAGCGCGACCTGTTCGAGCCCGAAGGACGCGTTTGGCCTCGCAACGCTCAGAAGGTGCGTGGCGCCGTGAGTTCGGTGAGCGCGGTACACTGGGGCACGTTGCAGAAACGTGGCACGTGTCGGTGCCAAACCAGCGAACTCCTCGTAGAGAGGAGCAGACGACAGAAAGCGAGCCATAGATAGGTCGGCGAGGCCGCCCCGGAGCGAAGCCGGACGTGAGCGAGGCCTCACCGGATGGAGCGTTTGCCGATGCGGACGCATCCCGACAGAGGGCGGGGCGGGCGTGGGGGGAGCGGCCGCGGCGGAAGGATGCGGCCCACCTCGGGCCGCGTGCGCGTCGCCTTGTTCAACGTGCTGGCCGCGCGGCTGGCCGGAGCGAGGGTGCTGGACCTTTACGCAGGCACCGGCGCCCTTGGTCTCGAAGCGCTCCACCGGGGCGCCGCCTCCGCGGTGTTCGTGGAGCGTGACCCGCGCATGGCGGAGGAGATCCGCCGCAGCCTGGCCGGCGCAGGCCTCAAGGAGGCGGCGGAAGTGTGGCAGCGGGACGCGCTGTCCGCCATCGGCGCGCTGGCGGCGGCGGCGCGGCGCTTCGACCTGATCATGCTCGATCCGCCCTACGGCCGCGGCCTGGTGGATGCGACGCTGCGGCGTCTGGCGGAATGCGATCTCCTGACCCCGGGCGGGGTGATCGCCGCGGAAGGACATTGGCGGGACGCGCCCGAACGAGTCGCTGGCCTGGTGATGATCCGGGAAGCCCGCTACGGCGAGACGGCCTTGTGGCTCTTTGAGCGGGAGAAGGAGGCGCGGTGAAGACGGTCATCTATCCCGGCAGCTTCGATCCGGTCCACAACGGCCACCTGGACATCGTGAACCGGGCGGTGGAGATGTTCCCCTCCGTGACCGTGGCGGTCAGCCACGTGGTAAGCAAGGAGATGTTGTTCACACCGGAGGAACGGGTGGCCATGCTGCGGGAAGTGACGGAAGGCATGGTGAATGTGCGGGTGGTGGACTACAGCGGCCTCACCGTGGCCTTTGCCCGGCAGTGCGGCGCGTCGGCGATCCTCAAAGGGCTGCGGACCATGGGCGACTTCGAGTATGAGCTCCGCATGGCCATGATGAACCGGCACCTGGCCGGCGACCTGGACACCGTCTTCTTGATGACCTCGCCAGAGTGGGCCTTTCTCAGCTCCACCCTCATCAAGGAGGTGGTGCGCCTGGGCGGGGGTGTGGAGGGCCTGGTGCCGGCCCGGGTGGCCGCGCACCTTCGGCGGAAGTTTGAGAAAGGCGGGTCCGGACCATGGACTCTCTAGTGGAGCTATTCACCCGGCTGGAGACTCTGGTGACCCGGCGCCCGGCCCTCTCGCTGCTGGACCGCCGCAGCGCGGACTACAGGGAACTGGCGCAACTGGTGCGGGCCATCCGGGAGAAGATCCCGGAGGATCTGCGGCAGGCGGCGCGCCTGCGGGAGGAGGCGGAGCGGACGCTGCAGCAGGCGCAGGACGAGGCGCGGCGGATCGTGCTGGAGGCGCAGACCTACGCGCGCCGGCTGGTGAGCGAACACGCCGTCACCAGGGAAGCGGAGCGCCAGCGGGCGCACATGATGGACGAAGGCCGCGCGGAGGCCGACGCCATCCGGCACGGCTCGGATGACTACGCGCGGGAGGTGCTGGAGGAACTGGAAGGGCGCGTGCAGGACATCCTGGACGCGATCCGCAAGGGCAAGGCGATGCTGGATCGCCAGACGCCGCCGTGAGGCCCGGGGTGCGGCATGCGCGCCACCGGTTTCTTGACATTGCCGAACGCCTGTCCATATAATGGGATAGCCTTTTTCGCCCTCGGCGAGGGCTGCGTCAGGCAATATGACGGCATCACAGCCGCCAGGGTGTCCCGGTGAAGGTCGTCGTCGATGAGCTGCTGCCGGCGTCGGGCACGGCGCGGACGCTTCCCTTCGACGAGCGCGTGGAGTCGCAGACGGAGGACGTCGCGTTCCCCGCGCCCGTCACCGGCCAGGTGACGCTGACCCACCTGGGCGAGACCCTGGACCTGCGGGGTACGGTCACCACGACGGTGACGCTCGTGTGTGGCAAATGCCTCCGACCTTTCGAGCACTCTCTCGCGGCCAGCATCACCGAACAGTTCTGGATGGCGCCGCCGGAGCGCCCGGTGGGTCAGGAGGTCGCGCTCACGGAGGAGGATTTCGTCTTCCCCCTGGGGGAGGGGAAGACGCTGGACCTGACGGAGGTGGTCCGCCAGCACCTCCTGCTGGAGCTGCCGATGGTGCCGCAGTGCTCGGAGGACTGTCGCGGGCTGTGTCCGCGGTGCGGAGCGAACCTGAACACGGGACCGTGCGGGTGCGCCGGCCGGGAAATCGATCCCCGGCTGGCGGCTCTGCAGAGGCTTCGCTCGGATTCCACATAGGCCGGAAAGGAGTTCTCGCCATGGCACTGCAGAAGCGACGTCGCTCCAAGGCCCGCACGGGCCACCGCCGATCCCGGTGGCGGATGCGCGCGGCCGGTATGGTGAGCTGTCCTCAATGCCACGCGCTGATGATCCCCCATCGGGTCTGCGAAGCCTGCGGGTACTACGGCGGGCGTCAGGTCATCGTCAAGGAGACCGAGGAGAAGTCGTGAAGCACCGTGCGTCGGTGAGCGCGGGACAGCGATTACGCCTTGCGCGAGTGTGGAACGTGCACCGTGCGTGGGTGAGCGCGGGACAACGAATACACCTTGCACGAGAGTGGAACGTGCCGCGACCACCGATCGGGCGGGCGGTGCGGTGACCACCTCGGGGGCGCAGGGAGCAGGCCGTCCGGCGCCGCGGGGCGCGACCATCACCGGGATCGGACACTACACGCCGCCTCGGGTGGTGACCAACCACCAGCTCGAAGCGGCGGTGGAGACGTCGGATGAGTGGATCGTCACGCGCACCGGAATCCGGGAGCGCCGGATCGCGAGCGACGATCAGGCGACGTCCGACCTCGCTATCGAGGCCGCCCGCGCCGCGCTCGCCGACGCCGGCCTCACGCCGGATGACCTCGACCTCATCATCGTGGGCACCGCGTCCCCCGATATGATCTTCCCCTCCACCGCCTGCTGGGTGCAGGACCGCCTGGGCGCCCGGCGGGCGGGTGCGTTTGACCTGATGGCCGCCTGCAGCAGCTTCGTGTACGGCCTAGCCCAGGCCAACGCCTATGTGGGCAGCGGCATGGCGGACCGCGTGTTGGTCATCGGCGCGGAGACGCTGTCCAAGATCACCAACTGGAAGGACCGCAGCACCTGCGTGCTGTTCGGCGACGGCGCCGGCGCGGTGGTGGTGCAGCCGTGTCCGCCGGGTGAGGGGTTCCTGTCCTTCCATCTCGGCGCCGACGGCAGCCGCGGGGATCTGCTCAATCTCCGCGGCGGCGGGTCGCGCCATCCCGCCTCCTACGAGACGATCGAACGGGACATGCACTACATCTACCAGAACGGGCGCGAGGTGTTCAAGTTCGCGGTCCGCGCCATCCCCGACGCCATCGAGGCCGTGCTGCGCCAGGCCAACCTGACCGGCGAGGCCGTGCGCTGGTACGTCCCGCATCAGGCCAACATCCGGATCATCGAGGCGGCGGCCAAGCGCCTGGGCGAACCCCTGGAGAAGTTCATCATCAACATCGACCGCTACGGCAACACCTCCTCTGCCTCCGTGCCCGTGGCGCTCAGCGAGGCGATGGAAGCGGGCCGGGAGCAGCCGGGGGACGTCCTGGTGCTGGTGGCGTTCGGCGGCGGACTCACGTGGGCCTCGTGCGCGCTGCGGTGGACCAAGGCGCGGTCCGCCCCGCGCCCGTGACGGCGGAGTCCCCGGATCGACCAGGAGGATTGAGGACCCCGTGATCGCGCTGGTCTTCCCCGGACAGGGCGCCCAGTACGTGGGGATGGGCGTGGCGCTGGCCGACGCCGTCCCCGCGGCGCGGGCGGTATTCAGCCGTGCCGGCGCCGCGCTGGGCGAGGATCTTCTCCACTTGTGCCGGGCGGGACCGGAGGAGGCGCTTCGCCAGACGGAGAATACCCAGCCGGCGATTCTGGCCGCCAGCGTGGCCTGCCTGGTCGCGCTGCGCCAGCACGGCGTGGACGCCGGCGTGGCCGCGGGGCTGAGCCTGGGCGAGTACACCGCGCTCGTGGCTGCGGGCGCCATGCGGTTCGAGGACGCCGTGGTGCTGGTGCGCAAGCGGGGCCGCTTCATGCAGGAGACGGCGGCAGAGCGGGACACGGCCATGGCCGCCGTGCTGGGGCTGGACCCGGAAGGGGTGGCCGCGGCGTGCCGGGAGGCCGCCGGCGCCGGCATCGTGGAGCCGTCTAGCTTCAACGGGCCGGGCCAGGTGGTGATCGGCGGCGACAGTGCCGCGGTGGAGCGGGCGGCCCAGGCCGCCAGGGCGCGGGGGGCCCGGCGGGTGGTCAGGCTCGCGGTGAGCGCACCCTTCCACACTTCCCTCATGCAGCCCGCGGCGCTGCGCTTGGCCGGTGAACTGACTGGGATCACGCTGCGGGACCCGCGCATCCCCGTGGTGGCCAACGCTACCGCCGAGCCGGTCACGGAGGCAGGCCGCGTGAGAGAGTTCCTCATCACCCAGGTGGCCAGCCCCGTGCGCTGGGAGGAGTCGGTGCGGCGCATGGCGGCCATGGGCGCCCGGGCCTTCGTGGAAGTGGGACCCGGTACGTCGCTGTCGGGTATGATCAAGAAGATCGTGGAAGACGCGGTGGTCCTGCACGTGGAGGATCCCGCTTCCCTGCGCGAGACCGTGGACCGGCTGCAGG
>JACQTN010000258.1 GCA_016210785.1 Armatimonadota bacterium | reverse complement strand
GTCGTCACGCCGCCTGAGAAGATGGGCGAGGACGAGGCCAGGGACGCGGGCTTCGTTCCGGTGGTCGTGGGGTCGATCCCCCGGGGCGGGACGACGGCTGCCGACACGGAGAGGCTGGCCAGGGTGATGCGGGATCTACAGGTGGACCTTCTGCTGTTTGCGGGCGGGGACGGGACGGCCCGCGACATCTGCGGGGCAGTGGGTACCGCCCTGCCGGCGCTGGGCGTGCCGGCCGGCGTGAAGATGCACTCCGCGGTATTCGCCACCAGCCCTCGGGCCGCGGCGGATGTGGCGGTGGCGCACCTCCAGACGGAGGCCCCGAACTGCCGCGACAGCGAGGTGATGGATGTCGACGAGGAAGCGGTAAGGCGGGACGTCGTGTCCGCCCGGCTTTACGGCTTCCTCAGCGTTCCGTACGCAGAGGGTCTCGTGCAGGACGTCAAAGTGGCCAGCGCGGGAGAGGAGCGTTCTCTGTCAGGGATCGCTGCGGATATCGTTGAGAGGATGCAAGACGACTGCCCTTATATTCTGGGCCCGGGTACGACTGTCCGAGCCATCGCGCAGAAGCTCGGGCTGCAGAAGACGTTGATGGGCGTGGACGTTGTCTATCGGAACGCCCTGGTAGGCATCGATGTCAACGAGGCGCACCTGCTGCGCCTGCTTGACGGGATGCGAGCAAAGATCGTGGTCGCGCCGATCGGTGGCCAGGGCTACGTGTTTGGCCGGGGGAATCAGCAAATCAGCGCGGAGGTGCTGCGGCGCGCGGGCAGGGACAATGTCATCGTGGTGGCCACGCCGGGCAAGCTGGCCTCTCTCCGCGGCGCGCCGCTGCGCGTTGACTCGGGCGATGCGGCAGTGGATGACATGTTGAGAGGGTTCATCCGGGTCGTGACAGGGTACCGGTCGGAGGTCGTGTGCCGGATTGGCTCATAGGGCCTCCGGCGGGAACGCATCCAGGGCAGGCACAGCACCAGGGAGGGTGGCCGTGAAGATCATGGATCTCAAGGAGAAGTTTGCCCGGTACATGGGGCCGATCCCCGTGGACGAGCCCATCATCGTGCGCGGTTCGGGCGCCACGGTGGAGGACGTGCGCGGAAGGCGTTACCTGGACCTCTCGGGAGGTCCAGGCGTGGTCAACTTCGGGCACTGCCACCCGCGGATCACCGCGGCGATCCGCGAGCAGGCGGGCCAGCTCACCCAGTCACCGGGACGGTACATCACTCCGGCCGCCGTGGAACTGGCGGAAATCCTGGCGGAGTGCACGCCGGGCGTCCTGCGGCGGACCTTCTTCTGCAACAGCGGCGCGGAGGCCGTAGAGAGCGCGCTGAAGCTGGCCAAGAAGCACGCGTTCGTCCATGGGCGGGGCGGCGGCCTCATCGCCTTCGAGCACGCCTTCCACGGGCGCACCACCCACGCCCTGGCCGTGACCGGCCAGATCAAATACAAGTGGGGGCTGGATACCTATCTGACCGTGCCGGGCATCCTGCACGTGCCGTATCCATATGCGCTGCGATCGCCCGCAGGCGCCAAGGGGTGCGCGGAGTACACGCTCGATCGGGTCAGGGAAGCCCTGCGCCTGCGCGCGCAAGGGACCGTGGCGGCCATCATCTGCGAGCCCATCCAGGCCGTGGGGGGTGTGATCATCCCTCCGGACGGCTTTCTTGCCGGCCTCCGCCGTCTCTGTGACGAGCACGGCCTTCTGCTGATCTTCGACGAGATCTTCGTCGGCCTCGGGCGCACGGGCGCCATGTTCGCCTGCCAGCACTGGGGGGTGACGCCGGACATCCTCATCCTGGGCAAGGCCATCGGGGGCGGCCTTCCCCTGACCGCCTTCATCACCACGGACGAGATCGCCGCGTGCTTCGCCGAGCGCAAAGAGCACTTCAGCACCTTCAGCGCCAATAATCCCATCAGCTGCGCCGCCGGCGTGGCCGGCCTGCGGGTGATCATCGAGGAGCGGCTGCCGGAGCGGGCCGCGGTCGTTGGCGCACGGATGCTCGCCGCCCTGCGCGAGGCGGCCGACGGTGTGCCGGGCGTCGCGGAGGTGCGCGGCAAGGGCCTGCTCATCGGCATCGAATTCGCGGATGCGGACGATGCCCTCACCCCTCGCGCGGACCTGGCGGCCCGGGTGCTGGCCAAGACTCTGGAGCGGGGCCTGCTTGTGATGGTCTGCGGCGCGTTCAACTCGGTGGTGCGCCTGTCGCCCCCGCTGACCATCTCGGACGAGGAGGTAGAGACCGCGGCCGGCATCCTGCGTGAAATCCTCCAGTCCGCTCTGCATTGAGCGCACCGGAGCGGCGGACGATCGAGGCTTGCTCGTGGGCCAGCGCGGCCGACGGGTCGACGGGGATGATGACGGCGTCGGTGGACGGGATCCCGCTGTGGGTGCATGAACAGGTGGTGGGTCTGCTGCGCGAGATGGTGGGCCTGGCCAGCATCAGCTTGAAAAGGGACTTCTAGATCACCCCAAGAATCGCAAACGGCGCGCATCCCAACGCCTACACGGATACCTCCGGCATGAACTTTGCCCTGCAGGTGGAGGTGATGCCAGGGCCTGGCGGAGATACACCTCGCCCGCCGCACCACGGGCATGACGTCGCTGGAGGACAAGCTCGTCTATGGGTCGGACGCCAGCCCCACGTTCACTCACCGGTTCCAGGAGAATCTGGAGGCCGTGCGGGCGCTGCGGATCGACGAAACCGCCAGAGACAAGATCCTGTGGAGAAACGCGGCAAAGCTGCTGAAGCTTCCCGGCGTGTGACTTCGCGAATCTTACCTTACCGTACGGGGTAGTCGTAAAAACCCTTGCCGGCCTTCCGCCCCAGCCGGCCCTGCCTGTAGAGGTCTTCCAGTACCTTCGGCGGTTTCATCCGCTCGTCACCGGTCTCCCGGTATCGCTCCAGCCTCGTCAGGTAGGCCACGTCCACGCCGTTGAAGTCCACCAACTCGAAAGGCCCCATGGGATGCCGCAGGCCCTTCTTCACCGCCATGTCGATCTCCGCGTGGGACGCCACTCCCTGCTCCAGCAGCCGCATTGCCTCGTCGATGAGGGCCCCCAGGATCCGGTTGACCAGGAACCCCGGGACCTCTTTTCGCAGCAGCACCGGCGTCTTGCCCATCCGCCGGGCCAGCGCCACGGCAGCCTCCGCCGCTTCCGGCGCCACGTGCGGCCCCTGGACGACTTCCACCAGCTCCATCACCAGCGGCGGGTTGAAGAAGTGCATGTTCAGGACGCGCTCGGGCCGCCCCGTGGCGTCCGCCAGCCGCGAGCTCATGATGGAGGAGCTGTTGGTGGCCAGGATCGCGTGGGGCGGGCAGCGCCGGTCGAGATCTGCGAACAGCGCCCGCTTGTCCTCCAGGCGCTCCACGATGGCCTCGATGACGAAGTCGCTCTCCGCGGCGGGTGCCAGATCGGAGGCATAGGAGAGCCTGGAGAGCGCGGCCTCCGCCGCCTCCGCCCCAAGCGTCCCCTTCTCCACGAGACGGCTCAGGCGGGTGCGGGCCTCACCC
>JACQTN010000257.1 GCA_016210785.1 Armatimonadota bacterium | reverse complement strand
GCCCCATCCCGGGCCGACGCGCCACCGTCCACGACCGCGTAGTCAGGGCGCCCCCATGTGGCAGTACATCGCGCGGAAACTGCTGATCGCGGTCCCGACGCTGCTGGCGGTCAGCCTCATCGTCTTCACGGTGATCCGGCTCATCCCCGGCGACCCGGCGCGCATCCTGGCCGGGGACTTCGCCACGCCGGAGACCGTGGCGGAGATCCGCGCCCAGTGGGGGCTGGACCGCCCGCTCCCGGTGCAGTACGGGGTCTACCTGACACGCCTGGTCCGCGGCGACCTGGGCCGCTCCATCGTCAGCGGGCAGCCGGTGCGCCGCGAGATCGTGCGGCGCTACCAGGTGACGGTGGGACTGGCCGTGCTGGGATCGTTGGTGGCGATTGCGATGGGCGTCCTGGCGGGCGTCATGGGGGCCACCCGCCCCTACACGGCGTGGGACTATGGCGCCATGGCCCTGGCCCTCACCGGAGTCTCCACGCCGATCTTCTGGTCGGGGCTGCTCCTCATCCTGCTGTTCGCGGTGACCCTCAACTGGCTGCCCAGCGGCGGCGTGGGATCACCCACCCACTACGTCCTGCCCGCGGTCAGCCTGGGATACTTCACCGCCGGCGTGGTCGCCCGGCAGGCGCGCAGCAGCCTGCTGGAGGTGCTGGGCCAGGACTACGTGCGCACCGCACGGGCCAAGGGGCTGGGGGAGCGCGCCGTGGTGTATCACCACGCGCTGCGCAACAGCCTGATCCCGGTGATCACCGTCATCGGCATCCAGTTTGGGCGGATGCTGGGCGGCGCGATTCTCACCGAGACCGTGTTCAGCCTCCCCGGCATGGGCAGCTACCTGATCCTGGCCATCGGGCAGCGCGATTACCCGGTCGTGCAGGGCGTGGTGCTCACCTTCGCCGCGTCGTTCGTGCTGATCAACCTGGCCGTGGACATGGGGTATGCGTTCCTCGACCCGCGCATCCGGCACGACTGACCGCCGCGGGCCGGAGGCGTCCGGTGCCGCGCCGCCCGTGCGGGGCCTGAGGCCGTGGCGCGGCATCGTCTTCTCGCCGGCCTGGCGCCGCTTCCGGCGCCACCGGGCGGCGCAGGCCGGGGCGGTGATCCTGGCGGCCTTTCTGCTGCTGGGGATGGTGGCGCCCTGGATCGCGCCCTACGCGCCGGAGGAGATCGACCTGGGCCAGAACCTGGCGCGCCCCTCGCGCGCCCACCCCTTCGGCACCGACCAGGTGGGCCGCGACCTGCTGTCCCGGGTCATCCACGGGGCGCGCATCTCGATGCTCATCGGCACCATCTCGGTGGGGCTGGGCGCGCTGCTGGGCCTGCCGGTGGGCGCCGTGGGCGGCTATCACGGCCGGTGGATCGACCGGACGTTGATGGCCGTCGTGGACATCCTCCTCTCCTTCCCGCCGATCCTGCTGGCCATCGTCGTGGTGGTGGTCTTCGGCCCGGGGCTGCGCAACGCCATGCTGGCCATCGGCATCGCCCAGATGCCCATCTACGCGCGCCTCATGCGCGGCGAGATCCTCCGGGTCCGCACCGAGACCTTCGTGGAGGCGGCGCGGGCGACCGGCCAGAGCGAGACGCGCGTGCTGCTGCGGCACGTGCTGCCCAACTCCATCGCGCCCATCATCGTCCAGTCCACGCTGAACCTGGCCAGCGCCATCCTCTCCGCCGCCTACCTGGGCTTCCTGGGGTTGGGCGCGCAGCCGCCCACGCCGGAGTGGGGCGCCATGATGAGCGAGGGGCGCACCTACCTGCGGGTCGCCCCCCACGTGTCGATCTTTCCGGGCGTGGCCATCATGCTGGCGGTGCTGGCCTTCAACCTGTTCGGGGACGGGCTGCGCGACGCGTTAGATCCCCGCATGTCTCGGCGATGATCGACCGTGGAGTCGACGCGTGATCAGCCATGGTCTATGCTGAGTGCGGAGGCATGAACGATGTGCATGCGAAATGATCAACGCGATCGCCCGCCCGACCGTCGCGAGATAGTGCGACGCATGCAGGAGGGGTACGCGAGTCTGGGCCTCGAGCACCTCAAGGAAGTGGAACAGATGCTGGCCGCCCAGGCCGAAGTCCTGGGTAGTGACGACCCGCAGACGCGATGAGTCGGCAGATTCCCGTGGTGCTCCGCCCGTGACTCTGAGCGGCATCAAGGCCGTCTTCCTCGACGCCGGCAATACCCTGGTCCACCTGGACCACGAGTTCCTCGCCACGCTCACGGCGGCGGCCGGGCACCCGGTCCCGGCGGAGCGGCTGATGGAGGCGGAGTATGCCGGCCGGCAGGCCCTCGACCGCGTGCACACCGGCCGGGCGCCGCCGCCGGAGGACTTCGGCGTGTTGTACTTCGTGGCACTGTTCACCATGGCGGGGATCCCCGAACGCGTCGCCCGCCACCTCTTCACGCGGGTCCGCGCCGCGGATCGCGAGGCCAGCCTGTGGCACGTGGTCCTGCCGGGTACCGTGGACGTGCTGCGCGAGCTGCGACGGCGCGGGTACCGGGTGGCGGTGGTCTCCAACGCGGACGGCCGCGTGGCCGACACGATGGCGCGGGTGGGCATCGCCCCCCACCTCTCCTTCGTCGTGGACTCATACGTGGTGGGCGTGGAGAAGCCCGATCCGAGGATCTTTCACCTGGCCGTGGAGCGGGCCGGTGTGGCCCCCGGCGAGGCGGTCCACGTCGGCGACACCTACAGCGTCGACTACCTGGGCGCGCGGGTCGCCGGGCTGCTCGCCCTGCTGT
>JACQTN010000255.1 GCA_016210785.1 Armatimonadota bacterium | reverse complement strand
TCGGCGCCGGCGCCGCGACCTGGCACCTCGTCGGCCATCTCCAACGCAATAAGGCTAAGGCGGCCGCCCAGATCTTCGACGTGGTGCACTCGGTGGACAGCGCCCCGCTCGCGGAGGACCTGGCACGCCGGGCCGCCGCCGCGGGCCGCACCCTCGACGTGCTGATCGAAGTCAATATCGGCGGCGAGCCGCAGAAATTCGGCGTTCTCCCGGAGGACACCGCGGACCTGGTAGCGGCGGTGTCCCGGCTGGACGGCATCCGGCTGTGCGGGCTGATGGCCATCCCGCCCATGGGGACCACTGCCGAGGAGGCGCGGCCGTTTTTTCAGGCGCTGCGCGTGTTGCGCGACGATGCGGTGGCGCGCGGCGCCGTGCGCGAGATGCCGGAACTATCGATGGGCATGACAGACGATTTCGAAGTGGCTATCGAGGAAGGGGCGACCATCGTGCGCGTGGGGCGGGCGATCTTCGGCGAGCGCCCTGCGCCGCGCTGAGCTCAACACCACTGCCGGGGGAGTGGAGAGCATGGGCGCGATGCGGAGGTTCATGGCCTACCTGGGTTTCAACGGGGAGCCCGAGGAGGCCGACGACGAGGCGAAGTCCCGCCGGGCTGCCGTCGTCAGCCTGCATGCGCAAAAGCAGATGGAGATCATCGTTATCCATCCGCAGGCGTACGAGGAGGCCAGCGCCGCGGCGGACTACTTGAAGGCCCGCCGGCCACTCGTCGTCAACCTGCAGGACGCGCAGGGGGACGCATCCCGGCGCATCGTGGACTTCCTGAGCGGCGTCACCTACGCCCTGGATGGCCACCTGTACCGGGTGGGGGAGGAGATCTTCCTCTTCACCCCGAGCAACGTGCTCATCACGGCCGAGTCGGGACGGGACGCGAGCGATGGGCTCGACCTCTTCACCCGCCACCGGGGGGATACAGACCAGGCCTGACGGCGCGACCATCGTCTGCCGCGTCACCCCCGGAAGCCCGCGGGATGAGGTTGCCGGCTGGCGGGCCGGCCGCCTGCACCTGCGGGTGCGCGCCGCGGCGCTGGAGGGGCGCGCCAACGACGCCGTCGTCGACCTCCTGGCAACGACCCTCGACGTCCGCCGGTCCAGCGTCCGCCTGTTGCAGGGACACCGCTCCCGCGAGAAGACGGTGCTCATCCTGGGGATGGACGCCGACACGTTGCGGCGGCGCCTGCCCCCGCAGGAGGGCGGTGGCCGCGCCGGATGACGGAGTACCCGAGATGCCTACCCATCGCACTGGAATCCGAACGCTGGCCTGGGAGGGCGACCATCTGGTCCTGGTGGACCAGACACGCCTGCCCCACGAGACCGCCTTCGTGAACTGCCGCACGTGGCGGGAGGTGGGCGACGCCATCCGCGCCATGAAGGTGCGGGGCGCGCCGGCCATCGGCGCCGCGGCCGCGTTCGGGCTCGTCCTGGCGGCCGGAGAGATCGGCGCCGCGGAGCGGCAGGCGTTCCTGGCCCGGCTGGAAGCCGCGGCCGCGGAACTGCGCGGGGCCCGGCCCACCGCGGTCAACCTGGGGTGGGCGCTGGATCGCCTGCTGCGCCGGGCGCGTGAGCACGCGGGTGATCCTTCCGCCCTGCGCACGGCGCTGCTCGCGGAGGCGGAGGCCATCGCCGCGGAGGACGTGGAGGCCAACCGCGCCATCGGCCGGCACGGGGCGCAGATGATCGGTCCCGGCGAGCGCATCCTCACCTACTGCAACACCGGCGCGCTGGCCACCGTGGACTACGGGACCGCCTTTGGCATCCTGCGCACGGCCCACGAGGAGGGGAAGGGGATCCAGGTCCTCGCCTGCGAGACGCGGCCCTTCCTGCAAGGCGCGCGCCTGACCTCGTGGGAGCTGCTGCAGCACGGGATTCCCGCCGCGCTGATCACCGACAACGCCGCGGGCTACCTGATGTCTCGCGGCATGGTGGACCGGGTCATCGTGGGCGCGGATCGCATCGCCGCGAACGGCGATGTGGCCAACAAGATCGGCACCTACACGCTGGCCATCCTGGCCCGCCACCACGAGATCCCCTTCGTCGTGGCGGCGCCGCTGTCCAGCGTGGACTTTGCCCTGCCCGACGGAAGCGGCATCCCCATCGAAGAGCGTGCCGCGGTCGAGGTCACCCACGTGGGCGGGCGGCGCGTCGCGCCCGGTGGCATGCCGGTCCTCAACCCCGCCTTCGACATCACGCCGGCGCACCTGGTGACGGCCATCGTCACGGAGACAGGCGTCGCCGCGCCGCCGTTCCTCCAGTCGCTGGAGGCGCAGCGGGCGGTGCACGCCGCGCGCCGGGGCGGGCGATGAACGGCGCGAACGGGGCGAATGGGATGAACGGGTCCTGGCGGAACCGCGTCCTGGTCTCGTTTGGCCTGCTGGCCTTCCTCTGGTTCTACCTGATCGCCCGCAGCCTGCACGAGCGGGACATCATGTGGCTGCAGATCCTGTTCCTGGCCTTCGCGGCCCACGGCGCGCTGCTGCTGATCGTGGGCGCCGTGGGCGGCCGCGCCGTGCTCCCGCGGGACGAGGCGTACCGTCCGTTCGTGAGCGTCCTGGTGCCGGCCAAGAACGAGGCGCGGGTCATCGAGGGCACGGTGCGGTCCCTGTGCGCCCTGGACTACGCCGGCCCCGACGGCGCCCCGCACTATGAGATCATCATCATCGACGACCGGTCCACCGACGCGACCCCCGCCATCCTGGAGCGCCTGGGGGCGGAGTGCCTCATCACGGTGGTGCGGCCGGAGCCGGACGCCGCGGCCTCCAAGGCCGGCGCCCTCGCCGTCGGGATGCGGGATGCCCGCGGGGAGATCATCGCCGTCTTCGACGCCGACGCGCGGGTGGCGCCCGACTTCCTGCGCCGCCTCGTCCCAACCCTGGCGCCGCCGGAGGTCGCCGCGGTCCAGGGGCGCAAGCTCATCGCCAACGGCGCCGTCAATGCCCTCACCCGCGTGCAGGCGGACGAGTACGCCGTCTTTCAGACGCTGCTGCAGCGCGGCCGCGCCCTGCTGCGCGGGTTCAACTGCCTGGTGGGCAGCGGCCTGGTGGTCAAGCGTGACCGCATCGACCGGGTGGGCGGGTGGAATGAGGCCGCCCTGACCGAGGACCTGGACCTGACGCTGCGCCTGCAGCTGGCCGGATGGGCCGTGCGGTACTGCGAGGACGCCGTGGTGTGGGAGGAGGCGGTGAGCACCTGGCGGGCGCTGCTGAAGCAGCGCACGCGGTGGACGGAGGGCTCGCTGCAGATCCTGTTCGGCCTGCTGCCGGAGATCCTGCGGGGGCGCATGGCGGCCAGCGTGACGGCCGACTCCGGCGGCGCCGGAGCGGAGGTCCCGTCTCCGCACCCCATGAGCATCGTCCGGCGCATCGACGCCCTCTACTTCTTCTCTGGCGCGCTGGTGCTGCCGATCACGGTGCTCTCCGGCTACCTGTACGCGCTGGTCAGCTTCGTGGGGCAGGTGACGCTCTCCCTGACGGTGCCGGAGCCGGTGCTCACCACGGCGTCGGTCATCTTCACCAGCGCCGCGCTGCTGGGCGTCGTCACCGAGGGGCCGCAGCATCCCCTGCGCGCGGCCGGCGTGCTGGCGCGCTTCGTCCCGTTCTCCATCTACCAGATGATCGTGACCCCCCTGGCACTCTACCGGTTCACCCGCAGCCTGTGGACCGGGCGCATCGAGTGGGTGAAGACCGAGCACGCAGGCTCCGTCGTGCCCGTGCCCCACAAGTAGCGCCGAACCCGCCCTGCCTGCCACGGGTCCCTCCATCCGATCCCCGGGAAGCGACCGGCTGTTGCACCCGCCCTTGGTTTTGGGCGGGTGCATGCTATAATAGAGGCATAATGATTCTTCTGTGAGTCTCTGAGGTGCGGTCCCACCATGAAGCAACTCACGGTTCGCCAGATCGACCCGGCGCTGGCGAAACGGCTACGCGAGACCGCCCGCGCGCGCGGGCTCAGTCTCAACCGCACGGTCCTGCTGCTTCTTCGCCAGGCGGCTGGACTCGCCCGCCAGGAGCCGGAGCCGCCGAAGGCGCCGGTCCGCCACACCGATCTCGACCATCTGGCCGGGACCTGGTCCGAGCAAGAGGCGCAGGAGTTTGACGAGGCGGTGCGTGAGCTTCGGCAGGTCGACCCGGAACTCTGGCGGTGAGGGTCCTCCTCGACACGTCCGCCTATTCGGCGTTTAAGCGGGGCCACCCGGAGATCCTCGAGAGGATACGAATCGCCAAGCGTGTCTGCCTCAATACGGTCGTGCTGGCCGAGCTTCTCCAGGGATTCTTGGCAGGCCGACACGAGGCCAGGAACCGGAGGGAACTGGCCGAGTTTCTGGAGGCACCCCGAGTGGAGTTCCTGGCGCTTGGCCGGGAGACTGCCGAGCGCTTTGTCGCCATTCACCGAACACTGCGTGCCGCCGGCACACCGTTGCCGGTCCACGATCTGTGGATCGCGGCGTCGGCGATGGAGCATGGGCTTCGAGTCCTGACCCTGGACGCGCACTACCTGAAGATCCCGCAGATACTCGCAGACCACATCGGCCCTTAGAGTCCAATTGCCGGCCCTCGTCACTCCCAGTTCGGATCAGGAGATGAGCGGACATGGCAACGCTGGAAGATGCCATCCTGCTGGCCGTGCAGGCCCACCGGGGGCAACGAGACAAGGCCGGGGCACCCTACATCCTCCACCCCCTGAGGCTCATGCTCCGCATGACCTCGGAGGCCGAGATGATGGCGGCGGTCCTCCACGACGTGATCGAGGACACGCACCACACGCTGGACGATCTCCGACGAGCTGGATACCCGGAAGAAGTGTTGGAGGCACTGAACTGTCTGACGCACAGAACCGGTGAGTCCTACGACGCGTTCATCGCGCGGATCAAGCCAAATCCCCTGGCCCGCAAGGTGAAGATCGCTGATCTGGAAGACAACATGGACATCCGCCGGATCAGCGACCTGCGGCCGAAGGACGTACAGCGGCTCAAGCGGTATCAGCAGGCCTGGGCGGAGCTGACCAGGGGATGACCCGAACCGCCCTTCCGCTCGCCCTCACCCCATCGAAGGGCAGGGGACCGCGGGAGTGCCTAACGCATCACCGCTGAGATCCCGCCAGCCCCGGCCGGCTCCACCGTTGCCGCCTCGCTGCGCGCCAGCGCCTCCTCGACGAGCGTGGGAATGCTCAGGTCCCTCTCCGCTGCCTCCGCCTCCTCCAGGCGCGGTTTGATGCGGGGGCGGGCGGGGACGAAGAGCGTGCAACAGTCCTCGTAGGGCTGGACCGAGATGTCGTAGGTCCCGATCTGGCGCGCCGTCGCCACGATCTCCGACTTGTCCCACCCGATCAGCGGCCGGAACACCGGCAGGCGCGCGACGGCCTCG
>JACQTN010000018.1 GCA_016210785.1 Armatimonadota bacterium | reverse complement strand
TGATGACCTGGATCTTGTTGTTGCTCCGCAGGCGCACCGCCTCGGCGGGCGGCAGCACCAACACCACGTCCACCTCGCCGGTCTCCAGGCCGATGGCACGCGCGTTGTCCTCCGGGATGAACCGGAAGATGATCTCGTCGATGTTAGAGGTCGCCGCCACCCAGTGGTTGGGGTTCTTGCGGACGATGATGCGGCTGCCCGCCGTCCACTCCACGAACCGGTAGGGCCCGCTACCCGACGGCGTGGCCTTGAAGCGGTCGCGGCCCAGGCGCTCGGCGACGTAGGGGTTGACGATGGAGCCAGAGGGGTTGGCCAGGGTGGCCAGGAAGGCGCCGAAGGGCTCTCTGAGCACGAACTTGACCGTGTACAGGTCGATGGCCTCGACGCGCGCGATCATGTCGAAGACGGCGCGCCGCGGCAGCCGGTTGTCCGGGTTGAGCAGGCGCTCGAAGGCGCGCTTGACGCCGTCGGACGTGACCGGGGTGCCGTCGTGGAACTTCACGCCCTGGCGCAGCTTGAAGGTGTACTCCTTGCCGTCGGGGGTGAAGGTCCAGGAGGTGGCGAGCTGCGGCACGATCCGCAGCCGATCGTCGAACTCCACCAGCTTGTCGTAGAGGTGCGGGAAGACCTCCCGGTCGAGGCCGATCATCTCGTGGCCGTCCAGGGTCAGGGGCTCGCCGTTCAGGGCTACCGTCACGCGGATGGGACCCCGCTGCGTCTGCGCCGCGGCGCTACCCAGGCCGGCCGCCAGGACAGCCGCGACCAGCACCGCCAGGCCAACCTTCCAGGTTCTCGTTCTCATGGTCTTCGCTCTCCCCTCGTGGTGTGGTGCCGCGTCTCGCCGCCCACGATTGCCGTCTCCTGTAGAAATCGCGAATGCGCTCCACGACATATTCGATATCTGCGCGGTCCAGCGTCTGGCAGACGGGCAGGTTTTGTCCGCTCACCCTGGGGTTCTCGAAGGGTGGGACCTCCGCCGGCTCAGCCGGGCCACCTCAGCCCGGTTCCCCACCCTCGGACAGGCTCAGGGTAAACGTCCCGTCTATGCCCCACCGAGACGACCTCTGAATCGGGGGTCATATGCCTGGCGCAGCGCATCGCCAAGCAAATTGATCCCCAGGACGGTTGCGGCCAGCGCCAGGCCCGGGTAGGTGATCAGGTGCGGCGCCGTCCGCATGTACGTCCGCGCCTGCGCCAGCATCGAGCCCCACTCCGGGGTGGGCGGGCGAACACCCAGCCCCAGGAAGCTGAGTCCGCCCGCGATCAGGATGGCCGCGGCCACGGAGAAGGTGGCCTGCACGGTGACCGGGCCCACCAGGTTGGGCAGCACGTGGCGCGCCATGATGCGGGTATCGCTGGCGCCCAGCGCCCGGCCGGCCGCCACGTAGTCGAGCTGGATGATGGAGAGGGTGGAGGCACGCGCCAGCCGGGCAAAGATGGGGATGTCCGGCACCGCGATGGCCACCAGCAGGCTGTTGATCCCCACCCCGTACACCGCCACGATCAGGATCGCCATCAGGATGCGCGGGAAGGCCAGCAGCAGGTCGGCGATGCGCATGGCCACCGCGTCGAAGGTGCCGCCGAAGTATCCGGAGGCCAGACCCAGCGGCACCCCCACCAGCAGCCCCAGTCCCACCGCGCCCGCACCGATCATCAGCGAGACCCTGGCGCCGAACAGGACGCGGGCGAAGGTATCCCGGCCCAGGTCGTCCGTGCCCATCCAGTGCTGGCGGCCGGCCGGGCCCAGCGACGCGCGCAGGTTCTGCTCGAATGGATCGTGCCGGGCCACCACCGGCGCCAGGACCGCCGCCACGGCGATCACCACCACCGCGATCAGTCCCACCAGCCCGGACTTGGACCGTAGAATTGCGCGCGTCCGCATCAGACGTACCGCACCCGGGGGTCCACGACGCCATACAGCACATCCATGCCCAGATTAATGAACGAGATGCACACCGCGATCAGCAGCACCCCCGCCTGGATCGTGGGGAAGTCGCGGTACTGCACCGCCAGTACCACCAGGCGTCCCAGCCCGGGCACGGCGAAGACGGTCTCGGTGATCACGGCCCCGCCTACCAGCAGTCCGAAGCGCAAGCCGATGACGGTGACCACCGGCGGCAGCACCGTGCGCAGCGCGTGCCGGTAGCGCACCAGGCGCTCGGGCAGGCCCTTGGCCCGCGCCGTCCGCACGTAGTCCTCCAGCAGCACCTCCACCATCATCGCCCGCGTCATCCGTGCCAGCAGGGCCAGCGTGGCCAGGCTCACCGACACTGCGGGCAGCAAGAAGTGTTGCCAGGTGCCCCACCCGGAGGATGGGAGCCACTCCAGGCGCAGGGCGAACAGCAGGATCATCAGCAGCGCCAGCCAGAAGACCGGCACCGACATCCCCGCCACGGACAGGCCCATGACGGCCAGGTCCACCAGGCTGTCCCGGTGCACCGCCGCCACGATGCCCAGCGGGATCCCCACCAGCACCGCCAGGGCCAGGCCGCCGGCGGCCAGCGCCAGGCTGACCGGAAAGGTGGTGGCCAGCTCGTCATAGACTTCCCGGCCCGCCCGGTGCGACCTCCCCAAATCCCCGCGCAGCACGTGGCTGACCCAGCGGAGGTACTGTACCGGGAGCGGTTGATCCAGCCCCAGCCGTTGCCGGATGATCCGGATCTCCTCGTCGCTGGCTTCATTGCCCCCGATGATCACCGCCGGGTCGCCGGGGGTCAGGTGCACCGCCAGGAAGACGAGGATCGAGATGCCCACCAGCGTGAGCGCCGTCTGGATGAGACGCGAAGCCACGTATGCCAGCATGAATCCGGCCGCAGCGCTGTGGCGACGCCGGAAGTCTTGGTGCGCGCCGGGTGGCCGTCAGGCGCGGCCGCCCCGGGCCTTCGCCGCGGCCTCCGACCCGGCGGCCCTCCCGGCCCCCGCGTAAAAGGCCTTGATCTGGTCCACCGTGTAATGGATCTGGTCCGCGGTGATCGCCGGCGTCACCGGCAGGGAGAGGATCCGGTCGCAGACCCGCTCCGAGGTCGGGAACTGTCCCGGCCTGGTGCCCAGGTGCTGGGCGTACGGCGGGATCAGGTGGATGGGGACCGGATACAGCACTCCCGTCTCCACGCCGCGCTCCAGCAGATGCTTGCGGAGGGGGTCGCGCTGGCCCTCGGGGACCAGCGTGGTGTAGTGGAGGAAGGCGTGCTCCGCCCACTCCCGCACCACCGGGGGGCGCACCGGCACGCCGGCCTCGTTCAGCAGCGTGGTGTACAGCGCGGCGTTCTGGCGCCGGCGGGCGTTCCACTCGTCCAGGTGGCTCACCTGCACCCGGCCGATGGCGCAGTGGATCTCGCTCAGCCGGAGGTTGTAGCCGACCATCTCGAAGGCGTACCATCCCTCGCCGACGTTGCGGTGCCGTCCGTGGTCGCGCAGCAACATCACGCGGTTGGCCAGCGACTCGTCGTCGGTGGCCATCATCCCGCCCATGCCGCATACCGACATGCTCTTGCCCGCGAAGCTGAAGAAGCCGCACCGCCCAATGGACGCCACGCGGCGACCCTTGTAGCGCGCGCCCGCGGCGTGGGCGCAGTCCTCGATGATCACCACGTTGCGCTTTTGGGCGATGGTCTGAAGCCCGTCCATGTCCACCGGGTGCCCGTAGGTGTGGATGGGGATGACGGCGCGGCTGCGCTTCGTGATCGCGGCCTCGCACTGGTCCGCTTTCATGTTGAACGTCTCGTCCTCGATGTCCACGAAGACCGGCGTGGCACCCACGTTGACGACGCTCTCCGCCACGGTGAGGAAGCCCGCCGCCGGCACGATCACCTCGTCCCCCTGCCCGATCCCCAGCGCCTTCAGGATGAGCATCAGCGTGGAGCTGCCCGAGTTGGTGCTGACGGCCCGCCGCACGCCGCACATGGCGGCGAACTCCTCCTCGAACCCCCGGGTCTCGGGGCCCTGGTAGTAGATGTCGCTGTCGAGGACGCGGGCCGTGGCCCCGTGCTCCTCCTGGGAGATGCGCGTGTAATGATAGGGAACTTTCATGGGGTGCCTCCTCCGGGTAGAATTAACATTTAAGGTTGGGTGAAGTGGCTTTGTGCCACTTCACCCTTCTTTAAGTGTCCGGCCGGGGGAGGCCCTTCGCCTCCCCCACGAACCGGCACGTTCGACGCCGTGCTAGGCGGGTGCGTTCTCCCGCGCTCACCGTACTCACGGCGCACCCGCGACGGTGCGGAGTGCGGGACACCAGTGATGCTCGGGCTCGGCGGCGCGAGCCCAATCCTGCGTAGTTCAACTCGCAGCGCCGATGCCGACACATCGTGGGAAGCCGGCCCTGCGCATGACCGAACCATGACCTGCCGGACCGCTTCTAGCGATGCGCGGGCTGGGGCGCCAGGGAAACCGCGGCCTCCAGCCGGCGCAGCAGCTCGTCAGTGCTGTAAACCCTGGCGTAGACGCCGTTCATGGCGAAGATGGCGGCGTCGTGCATCGCCTGGGTCCAGGTGGCGCAGGCGTCCTCCACCACGGCGACCTGGTAGCTCAGGTTGCTGGCGTCGCGAACGGCGCTCTCCACGCACCCGCCGGTGACCACGCCGCAGATCACCAGGGTGCGGATGCCCAGGTTGTGCAGGACGTAGTGCAGGATGGTGCTGTTGAAGACGCTGCCACACGTCTTCTTCAGGATGATCTCGTCCTCCGCCGGCGCGATCTCCTCCAGGACCTGCGCTTCCTTCGACCCCGGTGCCGCGAAGATGTTGAGACGCGTGTGCTCCAGGCTGCGCTCGCGACCGTCTCTGGTCAGCGACTCGATGACGGTGTAGATGACCTCTATCTTGCGTCCGCGAAACGCGGCGAGCAGACGCTGGATGTTGGGCACGATGATCTTGAGGCGGTCGCAGTAATAGGCGTAGGCCTCGTCGAATCCCTGCTGTTTCATGCGGGCGACGAGCCCGTGGTCGGGATCGGCGTCCAGGTACTGCATGTCGACCACCAGGAGCGCGGTGTGCTCCCGGCTGAAGGCCGGATCGGGAAGGCGGCCGTAGCGGTCGGAGAGCCGCGTGCGCGTGTCCATGAGCGTTCCACCTCTGTGCAAGGTTCAGCGTGTTACCGCGCTTGTCGACTCAGCTTCGAAGCGTTCCACCTCTGTGCAAGGTTCAGCGTGTTACCGCGCTTGCCGACTCAGCTTCGAAGCCCTGGCAAGGGGAATAAGATATACTTCGGCGGAGATCTCCGGAGTCCTGTCCTCCGCCCCGGGAGTCAGCGGCCGCTACGACGATGTGCCGGAAATGCACCAGGGACGAAACACCTTGCAGCCGGGTCACCGGGGCCGGGCGCGGTCTTGCGGAGCACGCAGCGCCAGTACACGGTGTGGCCGGCGCTCAGCGACTCGTAGATCCACGTGCCCTGCGTGCCGGCGAACTGGCAGAACAACCCCCGCAGTGGCTGCGGCACCCGGCGGCGGATGAGGTGTATCTTCCGATCGTTGTCCAGGTCCAGGGCGCGGAGCACGTTGGGCGTGATGTCCTCTTCTTCCATCAGCGCCATGCCAGGTGCTGTCAACTGCCGGCGCAGGGCCGGGATGCTCCGGCCAGTCCGCATGTCCGCGAACAGCAGGGAGCCGCCCGGCCGCAGCACCC
>JACQTN010000256.1 GCA_016210785.1 Armatimonadota bacterium | reverse complement strand
GCCCAGGCCGGTAGACACGGCGCCGCCGCCACCTCGACGCCCGCGGCGGCCCACGAAGGGTCCGGTCCCGCCTCGCAGGCCCTCACCGACGACGCGGTGGTCAGGCGGACGATGCGGAGGATGGTGAAGAATTCCGGGCGCGGTGTACCGGTGGAGCGCCTCCCGGGGCTGGGCGCGGAGACACTGTGGGAGAAGGTAGAGCGCTACGCCGTGAGCAGAGAGCAGCGGGGAGCGCCCCACAGACCGAGCGGGCGCTCCCGCGTGCGCTCAGTGCAGCCGGCAGCAGTTGGGTCCGCAGGGGGGCGCGTCGGCCGCGTGGGAGTGCTTCTCGGAGGCGCTGGCCGTGGCGAAGACCGAGATCAGCCGCCGCACCTTGCTCGCGCCGCAGGACGTGCAGGACACCTGATCCGCGTCCTTGCTGCTCCAGACCAGTTGCTCGAAGCGCTGCCCACACTCGCCGCACACGTACTCATAGAGAGGCATCTGCGACCGCTCCTTTCTCGTCGCCGGCGCCGATCCCGCGCCGGCCGTTGTCACAATAGTACCACGCGCGACCCGCTTTCGGGAAGCCAACAGGAAGGTGCCGTGCTCGCACATAACTGTGGAGGGCGGAGGAGGTTGGCACATGAGCGATGTCGCGCGCGGGGACAGCGCGGAAGCCTCGAGGCTCGGCGAAGTCGCGCGGCTGTTCTTGAAGCTGGGCTGCATCGGCTTCGGCGGTCCTGCCGCCCACATCGCGCTCATGCGCGAGGAAGTCGTGCGCCGGCGCGGCTGGCTCACCGACCAGGAGTTCCTGGATCTGGTCGGGGCCACCAACCTGATCCCGGGCCCCAACTCCACGGAGATGGCCATCCACATCGGCTACCGCCGGGCCGGGTGGCGCGGCCTGGTGCTGGCCGGCACGTGCTTTATCGTGCCCGCCATGCTCATCGTCCTGGCCCTCGCCGCCGTGTACGTCCGGTATGGCACTGCGCCGGAGGCCACCTGGGTACTGTACGGGGTGAAACCCGTCATCATCGCCGTGGTGGCCCAGGCGCTCTGGGCGCTCGGGAGGACCGCGGTGAAGGGCATGCCCACTGGGCTCACCGGGCTGGTCGCGCTCGGGCTCTATTTCTATGGGGTGAACGAGATCGCGCTGTTGCTCTGCGGTGGAGTCGCGGTGATGATCGCGGAGAACGCGCGCCGCCTTCGGCGCCCAGGCCGCGCGACCCTGAGTGGCGTCGCTCCGGGCGGTCTCCTGGGCCTGGCCACCGCGGCCGCGGGAGGTGCGGCCGCCGTCGCGGGCGCCGCGTCCTTCAATATGACCACACTCTTCCTGGTCTTCGTCAAGATCGGCGCGGTACTGTACGGGAGCGGGTATGTGCTGCTGGCGTTCCTGCGCGGGGATTTCGTGGAGCGCCTGGGCTGGCTCACCGACCGTGCGCTGCTCGACGCCATCGCCATCGGGCAGTTCACGCCGGGCCCGGTCTTCACGACCGCGACCTTCATCGGCTACGTGCTCGGCCGGGTGCCCGGCGCCGTCGTGGCCACGGTGGGCATCTTTCTGCCGGCGTTCGTGTTCGTGGCGCTGAGCCACCCCGTGGTGCCGCGGCTGCGCAACTCGCCGTGGGCGGGCGCGGCGCTGGACGGCGTCAACGCGGCCTCGCTCGCCCTGATGGCCGGGGTGACCTGGCAGCTCGGGCGCGCGGCCATCGTCGATCTTCCGACCGCGATTCTCGCCGCGGGCGCGATCCTGGTGCTGATCCGCTCCCGCATGAACTCGGCGTGGCTGGTGATGGCAGGCGGTCTGGTCGGGGTGATCTTCCATGTGCTCAGAAGCTGAGTCGGTGGTGCCAAACCAGGGAGCTCCTTGCACCACGTAACAGACGCCTCAGAAGCTGAGGTGCGCCGTGAGTTCGGTGAGCGCGGTACAGTGGTGAGCGTTGCAGCAACGTGGCACGTGCCGGTGCCAAAGCAGGGAACTCCTGGCACAACGTGACAGACGCTCAGAAGCTGAGTCGGTGGTGCCAAACCAGGGAGCTCCTGGCACCACGTAACAGACGCTCAGAAGCTGAGTCGGTGGTGCCAAACCAGGGAGCTCCTTGCACCACGTAACAGACGCCTCAGAAGTTGAGTTGGTGCGAAGACCGGTGGGTTCAGGCGGGGCTGGAGCCGGCAAACGCGCGGATGGTTGCGCACGTCTTCCGTCCCCGGTACGTCATCCGCACCATCCCAGGGGTACCGGCGGGGGCGAGCGCCGGGGGCTTTGCCTGGCAGCGCTGGTGCAGGAGATCGGCGAGCCCCGCCACCAGCGGCTCCGGTCCCGCCAGGGTGATGCTGGGTTGGGAGGCGCGGGCCAGGACCCGGTGGCGCTGAGGCCCGTCGTCCTGCTGCGCGCTGGCGTCCAGGAACCCGCGGACAAAGTGAGAGACCAGCCGGTCGGGGATGAACTCCAGCGGCACGGAGCCGTCCGCGGGGTTCGGACAGGGGATGCCCCACGTCATGAGCACCTCGCACAAATCGGCGTCCCGCACGTAGGCCTGAAACCCGCTCTGGCTGCTGACGCAGAAGTCGGGGCCCATGTGCCCGGTGCTGAGATCGCCGATCAACCGCCGGACGTGGGTGCCCTGGTCCTCCCGGATGGTGAGCACCAGCGCCGCGCCTGTCCCGCGTCCGTAGATGCGGCCGCAGGCTGCGATGAACCCGACCCAGTACAGCTGGGTCGCGGCGTCGGCGCGCTCCTTTCCCACATCGCCGCGGGCGATCTGGTAAGGTGTGGAGAGACGGCTGGCCCGATGCCCGGCGCCGACGATCTGCTGGACCCGCGTTACGGGCAGCGCATGCTTGTGGGCGAGATCCGACATGGCGATGCCGTCCGCGTGATCGGCGTGGATGCGGAAGGCCTGCAGAGGATCCGGGCGTGGGAGAGGCGTACGTGGGCTTCTCACCCCCTCAGTATAACACAGAACGGGGCGTGATTCGTGACTATCGTCAGCACCATCGCGGCCAGGGTCAGCGCGTTCATCATCGACGTCATCTCGGCCATGGGCTATGCGGGAGTGGTCCTCCTCATGGCGCTGGAGTCGGCGGGCATCCCGCTGCCGTCGGAGATCATCATGCCCTTCTCCGGCTACCTGGCTCTGACGGGCCGTTTCACGCTGCGCGGGGCCGCACTGGCCGGCGCGGCCGGGTGCGTGCTGGGCGGGCTGGGCGCCTACTGGGTGGCCAGGGTGGGAGGGCGTTCCGTTCTGGAGCGCTACGGCCGCTACCTGCTCATCTCGAAGCACGACTTGGACGTGGCCGAGCGCTGGTTCCTGCGCTACGCGGACCCCGTGGCGTTCATCGGCCGGCTGCTGCCGGTGATTCGCACCTACATCTCCTTTCCCGCCGGTATGGCGGGGATGGACCTGCGGCGGTTCATACTCTACAGCTTTCTCGGCTCGTGGATCTGGACGTACTGGCTGGCATGGGTGGGCTGGAAGCTGGGGGAGCGATGGGACAGTCTTCGCCACACCTTCGAGAAGTTTGACGTGGCGATCGCGGTCCTGCTGGTGGCGGGCGCGGCGTGGTGGGTCCGGCGGCACCTTGGCCGCGATTCCTGATCGCGCGCGGGGCCAGGTGCAGGGAGAGAGGTGATCGGCGTTGACTCCTGGTTGTCATCTCTTCCTGTTGGATCAGTCGGCCGGCATGGAGGATCCCATGCGCGGCGCCGAGGGCGGTATCCACCGGGCGGAGGCGGTGGCCGAGATGCTCGACCGTCTCCTGCGCGCCCTCATCAAACAGAAGAAGGCTGAGGGAACGCTGGACGGCTGGCACGCGGGCGTGATTGGCTATGGCGAGACCGTCGGGACGGCTCTTGCCGGCGGCCGGCCGGAGGAGATCATCGTGCCCCTGAACCGGCTTGCGGCGGGCGGCGGCGGGCCGCTGGTGCGCCCCGCCGCGAAGGGCCCGGCGGTCATGTGTCAGGCGATGCGGGCGGGTGCGGAGGCGATGGACCGCTGGCTGCGGGAGCATCCCGGCGCGCAGGCGCCCGTCATCATCCACCTCTCGGTTGGCTCCTCCGACGACGGTGACCCCACCGAGCCGGCCGGCCGCCTGACCGCCCTGGCCACCGATGCCGGCGGCGCGCTGCTGGTGAACATCACGGTGGGCAACGGCGAGACGGTGATCTTCCCCGCCGCCGAGACCGCGGTCGCGGACCGCCGGTCCCGCAGGCTCTTCACGAGTTCCAGCCCGCTCAGCGAAGCGCTCCGCGAGCGCGCGCGGGTCGCAGGCCTGGTCGCGGCCCCCGATGCCCGCGCCTGTGCCTTCAGCGTCGATGTACCTGCGCTGGGCCAGGTGCTCGAGGCCGCGGCGGTGCCGGGTTTCTCCCGGCAGTGGGCAGATATCCAGGAGATCCTGGGGCGCGCCGTGCGGGCCGGCGCGTCGGACCTCCATCTCACCGTGGGCCTGCCGCCCATGATCCGCGTCCGTGGGAGTCTCCGCCCGCTCCCCTACCGCCGCCTGATGCCGGAGGACACCGCGGATCTGGCCGACCAGTTGATGATCCCGGCGCACCGGCAGATCTTCCAGGCGCGCCGGCAGGTGGACCTCCCGTTCTCCGTCCCAGGGCTGGGGCGGTTCCGCGTCAACGTCTACCGGCAGCGCGGCAGCGCGGCCATCGCGGTGCGGGCGCTGCCGCACGAGATTCCGTCGCTGGACAGCCTGGACCTGCCGCCCGTCATCAAGAAGCTGTGCCATCTGCCGCGGGGGCTGATCCTGGTGACGGGGCCCACCGGGCAGGGCAAGTCCACGACGATGGCGGCCATGATCGACGAGATCAACTCCAACCGCGACGTGCACATCATCACCATCGAAGACCCCATCGAGTACGTGTACCGGCACAAGCGCAGCATCGTCAACCAGCGGGAGCTGGGGGACGACAGCACCTCGTTTACGGAGGCCCTGCGCGGCGCGCTGCGGGAAGATCCGGACGTGATCATGGTGGGGGAGATGCGGGACCTGGAGACGATCGCGGCGGCGCTGACCATCGCGGAGTCGGGGCACCTGGTGCTGAGCACGCTGCACACGGTGACGGCCGTGCACACGGTGGACCGGATCATCGACGTGTTTCCGGCGGCGCAGCAGCAGCAGATCCGGGTGCAGTTGTCGGAGGTGCTGCAGGCGGCGATCTCGCAGCAGTTGCTGCCCAACCGCGCCGCGGAAGCCAGAACTAAGGCACCCGCGGTGGTCCCGGTGTTGGAACCGCCTCCGCCGCCCGCGGCCGGGCGGCCGAAGCCGGAGAGCACCCTCTCCCGGGCGGGGCGCGTGGCTGCCGTGGAGATCATGGTCGCCACGCCCGCGGTCCGCGGCGTGATCCGCGAGGCCAAGACGCATCAGCTCTACTCCCTCATCCAGACGGGCGGGCAGTTCGGGATGCAGACCATGGACGCGGCGCTGGCGGATCTGGTGCGGCGCGGACTCATCACCCGGGAGGACGCGCTGGCGCGGGCGGTCAACCAGGAGGAATTGCGCAGGCTTCTGGACCGTCCGCGCGGGAGCCCGTAGCCGCACGGTCGCGGGCCTAAAGAAAAGATGCCTCGCTCCGATAACCTTATGGTTTGCAGATCGGTGCGCAGCACGGCACGGAGTGAGGTGCGTCAGGTGGAGTTCGATCAGGCCGGCACGGGCCCCGAGGTCTTGCATCGGCATGCCGAAGATGGAGGACCGCCGACGAGGGTCGAAGCGCGCGCCGGCGTGCTCAACGCTGACCTCCAGGCGCTGATCCAGTGCCTGGAGGTCAGCACCGTCCCGGGCTCTTCCCAGCAGTGGGCCGGCGTGGAGGAACTGCTGGAACGGATGGTGCGCGCCGGCGCATCGGACCTCCATCTCACCGTGGGCCTTCCGCCGATGGTCCGCGCCGGCGGGGGCCTCCGGCTGCTCCCCTACCGCCGCCTGATGCCGGAGGACACCGCGGAACTGGCCGACCAGTTGATGATCCCGGCGCACCGGCAGATCTTCCAGGCGCGGCGGCAGGTGGATCTGCCCTTCTCGATCCCAGGGCTGGGGCGCTTCCGGGTCAACGTGTACCGGCAGCGCGGAAATGCGGCCATTGCCGTGCGGGCCCTGCCGCAGGAGATTCCCTCGCTGGACAGCCTGAGGCTGCCGCCGGTGGTCAAGGAACTGTGCCGGTTGCCGCGAGGGTTGATCCTGGTGACGGGACCCACCGGGCAGGGCAAGTCCACGACGATGGCGGCCATGATCAACGAGATCAACTCCAATCGCGGCGTGCACATCATCACCATCGAGGACCCCATCGAGTACGTCCACCGGCACAAACGCAGCATCGTCAACCAGCGGGAGCTGGGGGAGGATACCATTTCCTTCGCGGAGGCCCTGCGCGGCGCGCTGCGGGAAGATCCTGACGTGATCGTGGTGGGGGAGATGCGGGACCTGGAAACAATCGCGGCGGCGCTGACCATCGCGGAGACGGGGCACCTGGTGCTGAGCACGCTGCACACGGTGACGGCGGTGCACACGGTGGACCGGATCATCGACGTGTTTCCGGCG
>JACQTN010000254.1 GCA_016210785.1 Armatimonadota bacterium | reverse complement strand
TGCGTGCAAGGTGCCCCACGGTACCGCGCTCGCCGAACGCACGGTGCCTCCCCCACGAACGGCACGTTCGACTCGGTGCAAGGTGTTCCGTTCTACCGCGCGGCACGTTCAACGTCTGTGCAAGGTGCACCACTCTACCGCGCTCAGTGCACTCACGGCGCACCGACTTCGCGGCGCACCCGCGACGGTGCGGGGTCCGGGACACCAGTGATGCTCGGCCTCGGCGGCGCGAGCCCGATCCTGCGTAGTTCAACGCGTAGCGCCGATACCGACACATCGTGGGAAGCCGGGCCTGCGCATGAACGCAGCATGGATTTCCGAGACGCGCTGCTAGTGGAGCGTCCGGGGCGGCGAGGTCTTCCGCAACACCCACAGCAGCACGCCCACCGCCACCAGGCCCACCAGCGAGCCCAGCACCAGCCCGTTGAGCGTCCGCCACACCGTGTACAGCACCGGCGTGTGAATGTGGGAGAAGGAGTTGACCAGTCCCGCCTGGCCCACGCTGCCCAGCGCCGCCAGCGGGATCGTCCACCGCCGCAGCCCCAGGGCGGCGGCCGCCGCCGCCAGCATCAGCGCGGGATGTCCCAGCAGGAACTCCTTGGTGCGCGGACGCGCCACCAGGACCCGCTCGGTGACGGTGCGCAGGCGCTCCTCCACTTCCAGGAGCGGCAGGTTGATGTTGCCGGTGCGGGCCAGCAGCAGCACCACCAGCAGGGCGATCAGGCCCACCACGATGGCGTACCGCACCCGCAGGGGTTCATCCATCCACCGCCGGACCGGCGTCACCAGGTACGCCCACCCCTCCCCGCCTTCCTGCGCCGACCACAGCAGCCAGGCGATGAGCAGCGGTGGCATCAGGTGCGCCACCTTGACGCCCATGAAGATCCGATCTGCGGTCATGAAGGACCACTGGCTGAGCAGCGCGGCCACCAGCAAGCCACCCAGCGCGGAGAGCCCGGAGGCCGCCCACAGCGCGCCCAGGCTGCGCGCTGCCACGGCCAGGCCGCCCGACGCACTGCGCACGCGCAGCAGCACGGCGACCACGGCCATCGACGGGAAGACGACCGCCGTCCCCAGGGCCAGCAGCTTCCGCCATAGGGTGAGTCCACCCACCAGGCGCAGTGCCACGGTGAGCACCACACCTGCCGCCACCAGCACGAGCAGCAGCACCAGCGACGGCTTCGATCCCACCGTCGCCGCCAGTTCGGCCAGCAGCAGGACGCCCGCGGCCAGCGCGCCGGCGGCCATCACCACGATGAGCCCGCGCGGCGGTTCCACGGGCGGGAGCGGCCGCGCCTCACCCAGGTGGAACCCGTGCCGCCGCAGGTGATAGGTGATGCGCAGCACGTAGTCCAGGTTCAGCTCGATGGGGTCGATGCCGGCCGTGGTGCGGAGGAAGGGCCGCACGTACAGCAGGCGGATGTTGCGCTCCCGCGCCGCGCGCACGAACCGATCCGCCGCCTCCGGCGGCCGCAGGCGCGGGAGTTCCAGGCCGCTGATGCTGAAGACCCGGATGACGTTGGGGCGCAGCCGCGCCACCAGAGCCGCTTCACCCCGCTGCTGCCGGCGCTCGGTGAACGCTTCGATGCGCCCCATGTTGTAGCCCAGGCGGTTCATGTGCTGGGCCACCGGCCCGATGAGCCGCTCGAACCCCAGCACCTCCGTCTGGTCGAAGATGAAGGTCTGGTTGCGGCCCAGTTCGGCGTAGCGGGCGAAGCGGCGGGCCACCGTCTCCTCGGTCAGGCCGTGATAGTTGCGGGGGCGCAGCACCGGGGTCAGCCGGTGCGCTTTCGCCTCCGCCAGTTCGTCGGGCAGGAACCCGAGCCCCATGTCCTCCAAATCCTTCTTCTGGCCCAGCACCTGCAGGACCGGCGGGCTGCCGGCGATGATGGAGACCCGGCCGTCGCCCAGGTAGTCGGTGAACCCGCGCGCGACGAACTGCAGCACGCCGGGATCGGCCGCCACGTACACCGCGTCGGGCCGGATGCGCCCGGCGGCCGCCAGGCCAGCCAGCGGCGCCGCCATCGCGCCCAGCCGCGCCGCGTTGATCACCTCCGCACCGCTCAGGTAGTACAGACGGCCCCGGTCGGCCATCCGCTGCAGCGTGACCTCATAGATTGCCAGGGACGTGGCGCCGCGGGCCTTCGCCTCGCGCAGCAGGCGCGCCGGATCGGCGCCCTCCCGCACGGCCAGGTCCCGCCAGTCCTCCCCATCCACGGCCACCTCCACCGTGCGGTACGCGCTCTCGATGCGCACCCGCGCGCCGAGAGTCGCCACCGCGGCCAGCAGGCCCGCGGCCACCAGGAGCAGCAGGAGCCGATGTCGGCGCAGTGTCACCATGGGGATTCCTCGCACTCCTTCATACGCCACGCAAAGCGCGGGCGCCTGCAGTACGGGTCATGCGCAGGACCAGCTTTGCTGAGGCCGAGCATCATTTATATGCCGGTCCATGCACCGTCACGGGGAGGGGGAGGTATCGGAAGGGAGCGCTGTGAGTTGGTAAGCGCGGCAGGACGCTGCACCTCGCAAACGAATGGCACGTGACGGAAGCGCCCTCCCCCTCCGAGTTCTACGGCATGGCCAGGTGCACGATCGCGATACCCTGGCCCACCATGAGGCCCGTGATGCGCAGCGGCACGGACAGGGTGGCCGCGTCGAAGATTGGGTTCACACGGGACATGAGGGAAGCGGCGAGCCACGGCGGGAGGCCAACGCCGCTCAGAGAGAGCCGGCGCGCCGCCAGGTGCACGCGCCGCTCCTCCACCACCTCCAGCCGGCCCCGCGCCTCCGCCTGGAACGTGAAACCGAGCAGGCTGACCTGGCCGGTCACTGCCACGTCGTCGGGCGCGAAGCGCACCTCCACGCCGTCAATACCTCGCGCCTCACGCAGAAAGCGGGTCAGCCCCTCCCCCGTGACGGAGAACCACAGCCTCCCGCCGGCGCCGGGCTGCGGGCGCAGGCGCCCATCCAGGAGAAACTTCACCGGCACCCGCCACAGTTCCGCCTGGAGCTCTTCCGCCGGCAGCCCCGCCACCACCACACGCCGCCCGCCCAGCGCGATGCGCCCGATCCGGCCCCGCACCATCTCGCGCGCCGGGATCTCGACGGCTACCCTCACCCGGTCCGGCGGCCCCACCACCGGGCCGAGCACCGCGGCCGCACGCCTGGCCAGCAGCGCCGGCGCACCCACGGCCAGCGTGGCCAGCGCCGCGGTCAGCACCACGATCCAGGCCAGCACGCCGCCGCGCGCCGTGCCGCCGGCCGGCGCGCGGTCGACCTTTCCGGCGGCGGAGCGCGTGGCGGAGATGGGCGGAACTGGGGGACGGCAGCGCACGTGCCCGGTGAGACCGTGCCCGAAATGTACGACCGACAACCTCTTTGACAAGTGTCGCTCAGCCTAGGCGGAGGGCTGGACCGCCGACCGCCGGCGCTGGCGGAGGTACGCGTCGATGAACACGTCGAGATCCCCGTCCAGCACCGCCTGAGTGTTGCCGGTCTCCACGCCTGTGCGGTGGTCCTTCACCATCTGGTAGGGATGCAGCACGTAAGAGCGGATCTGGTTGCCCCACGCCGCCTGCTGGTACTGCCCGCGGATCTGGGCGACCTTCTCGCGCTGCCGCTCCTGTTCCAGTTCGTACAGGCGCGCCCGGAGCAGGCGCAGGGCGGTGAGGCGGTTGGCGTGCTGGGAACGCTCGTTCTGACACTGCACCACGATGCCCGTGGGCAGGTGGGTGATGCGGATGGCGGTCTCCACCTTGTTGACGTTCTGGCCGCCGGCGCCGCTGGCGCGGTAGGTGTCGATCTTGATCTCGTCGTCGCGGACCTCCACCTCCACGCCCTCGCTCTCGGGGATGTTATCCACCAGGGCATAGGAGGTATGCCGGCGGTGCGCGGCGTCGATGGGCGAGATGCGCACCAGGCGATGGACCCCGCGCTCCGCGCTCTGGTAGCCGTAAGCGTAGGGCC
>JACQTN010000252.1 GCA_016210785.1 Armatimonadota bacterium | reverse complement strand
CGCGGCGCAGGATCTCGGGCAGACGGTTGAGGACCCCTTCGCTCACCGCCGGGCCGTCCGGTAGCGGCGCACACCCCCGCACCTCCAGCGCCTCCAGGCTGGCCTTGCCGCACACCCCGCAACTGCTGGTGGCGTAGAAGTGGCGCATGAGCCGGCTGGGGTCGAAGACGACGCCGGGACGGAGGTACACGCTGATGACGTTGTAATCCTGGGGCTCGTCGATGCAGTAGGTGATCCGGGCGATGTCTTCCCGGCCGGCGATGATGCCCTCCGCGAACAGGAACCCCGCCGCCAGCGCGAAGTCCTGCCCGGGCGTGCGCATGGTGATGGCCACGCTCCGGCCTTCTTCCTCGCCCGCATGGTGGAGCCGGATCTCCATAGGTTCCTCCGCGGCCACCAGGTCGCGCCGGCGGGCCACCCGGCCCGCCCGCACCTTGACGACCTCCGCCTCTCCCGTGCTGCGGCGCGCGTTCCTCATGATGGTTCCCGGAGTCTAGCCCCCGTAAGGTTGGGTGGAATGACTCTACGCCATTCCACCCTTCTCCGAATGTCCGACGCGGGGAGGGTCTGGTACGTTCGACTTGCGTGCAATGTACACCACTGTACCGCGCTCGCCGGACGCACGGCGCCCTCCCCACCACCGGCACGTTCGACGCTGTGCAAGGTGTTCTGTTCTACCGCGCTCACCGACTCACGGCGCACCAACTTCGCGGCGCACCCGCGATGGTGCGGATACCGACGTACCGGTGATGCTCGGGCTCGGCGGCGCGAGCCCGGTCCTGCGCAGTTCAACTTGTAGCACCGATACCGACACATCGTGGGAAGCCGGCCCTGCTCATGAACGAAGCACCTCTTCCGAGACGGGGCTTCTGCGTGCATGATCGGCCGGCCCGGCGGCGGACTCCGCGCCCGCGAGCGGCACGATCTCTACCACCGCGTTGTAGTCGGGGATCCCGCACACCGGATCGCACACCCCGCGGCGGATGAGGACGTTGCCTTCCGGCCAGTGCACCTGGAGGTTGCGCGGCTTGATGGGTCCCACGCGGACCCGCCCGCGGAACTCGCCCACCTCCGAGCGGAGGAGCACCGGGTCCCCCTCCCGGAGCCCGAGGGCGTGTGCATCCTCCGCGCTCATCAGCACGTCGTCCCGGCGCGCGCCGGTCAGCGGGTCGCGGGGGGCGTGGACCATGCTGTTGAACTGCTTGCCGCGCCGCGTGCTCAAGGAAAAGCGCCCCGCGGGAATGTCCAGCTCCGGCGGCGCCACCGGGATGAACCGCACGCGGCCGTCCGGCGTGGGGAACACCCCGCCCTCGCACAGGCGCGCGCCGCCCCACTGCACCTGGTCGCCCTTCCGGCGCAGGTTCTCGACCCCGGCGTAGACAGGCACGGCCCGCGCCATGTCCTCCCGCACCGCCTGTCCATCGCGGAAGTGGATGAGGTGCGCGCGCTCGGGAGCGACCCGCTCCGCCAGGCGCATGAAGATCTCCCACTCCGACAGGCTCTCCCCCACGCGCCGGCCCGGGATCTCCGGGCTGAAGAGGATGCGGCGCTCCGTGGTGGTCTCTGTGCCACCGCCGGTCTGCTCATAGCGCGTGCGGGCTGGCAAAATGACGACCGCATCCGCGGGATCCACCAGCATCTGCGGCGTGAGGACGATGTCCTGGTGCACGCGCAAGGGCACGCTCGCCAGCGCCTCCTCCACGAACCGCGACTCCGGCAGCGTCTCCAGGAAGTTGCCGCCCGCGCAGTGCAGCACGTCCACGGCGCCGGCGTGGGCGGCCTCGATCATCTGCACCGCGTCCAGGCCGCGCGTGGGGGGCACAGGGAATCCCCACAGCGCGGAGAAATGCGCGGCGTTCTCCCGGGTCACGGAGAGGCCGCCGGGGAAGGCATTGGGCACCGCGCCCACCTCCGCGCCTCCCTGGACCCCGCTGTGACCGCGGATCGGCATGAGCCCGCAGTGGGGGCGCCCCACGAAGCCGCGCAGCAGGCCCAGGGTGACGATGGCGCGGACGTTGTCCACGCCAAAGCGGTGCTGCGTCACGCCCATGCTCCACACGATGACCGCGGTGCGCGCCTCGGCCAGCAGGCGGGCCAGCCGGGCCATCTCTTCGCGGGTGGCGCCGGAATACTTCTCTAGCGTCTCCCAGGACTGATCGCGGAGTGCCGTCTTGAGGTCGTCCAGGCCGGTGGTGTGCTCGCGCAGGAAGGCGTCGTCGGTCCACCCTTCCTCGATGAGGATCCGCGCCACGCCGTTGAGGAAGGCGATGTCGCCCCCGGTGTGGATCTGGAAGAAGTGATCGGCCAGGCGCGTGCCAAATAGCGCGCTCTCCAGCGCGGAGGGGACCCAGTACCGGGCGAGCCCCGGCTCCCGGAACGGGTTGATGACGGCGATGCGCGTCCCCGCCTTCTTGGCGTAGTACATGTACTTGGTGGTGACGGGCTGGTTGTTGGCCACGTCGCTCCCCACCAGCAACAGCAGGTCGGTGCCGATCCAGTCGGTGTAGGAACACGTCGATGCCGCCACGCCCAGCATCTCCCTCATCGCCACCGTGCTGGGGGCGTGGCAGACGCGCGCCGAGTTGTCCACATTGTTGGTCCCCAGGAAGCGCGCGACCTTCTGGGCGACGTAGTAGACCTCGTTGGTGATGCCGCGGGAGGTCAGGTAAAAGGCCAGGCGGCGCGGGTCGGTGGCGCGGATGCGTTCCGCGATCAGATCGAGCGCCGCGTCCCAGGTCACGCGCTGGAATCCCGGCTCCCCGCGCCGGCGGAGCATGGGGTAGGGTAGCCGGCCCAGCGCCCGCAGGTCCGCCGTCTTCCGGCCGCGCAGCGGCGCCACGTCGGCCAGATGCCGGATGTCCATGGCCGGCGCGGTGTTCAGCCGGAGGAGGTTCAGCCGCACGGCGCACAGGTGGACGCCCTGCATGGTGTAGTCGTGCAGGCCGCTGGTGCCCAGCGCGCATCCGTCGCAGACCCCGTCGCGCAGGATCCGCCACGCGAAGGGCAACTGGTCCCGGTTCTCCCACAGCGTCTTGAGGATCTCGGCGTAGTGGTTGGGCTTGACCTGGCCCAGGCCGTACGGAACAGGCCCTGCCCAGTTGGAAGGATCAAAACGCCTGGACACCTCCACCCTCCCCCCTGAGATGGCACCCGTCACGGAAGTTTTCGCCGGAGCCGCACCGATTCCATCCCCACCTGGCGACGCGTTCAGACGATCGCCGGCGACGGGATCGGGATCAGGCGGACGGTTTGGGCGGGGTCTCCCCCTCGCCCGCAGCGGCGGCGTCGGACGCGACAGGTTCGTGCTGCGGCGCGGCCGCGTCGTCCGGGCCATGGTCTTCGTCACTCGCGCCGCGATCATTTGGGCCTGTGGGGGACGGCACCTCGCCGGCGGAGGATTTCCACGGTTGGGGCGTGCCCACCGGCGGTTCGGGCGTGTCCACGGGCGCCTGGCATGGCTCGGACTCCGGTCGCGGTTCGGGATCCGGTGGCGGCTGCGGTTCCGGTACCGACACGATCCACTGGTCTGCCCTGGCCAGCGCCCCGGCCGGCCGCGCAGCGGGCTCCGCCGGGGCGCCCGAGGATACCGCGGGCGGCGCCGCCGCAGGCTCCCGTGCGGCGGCCTCGTCGGTGACGGACTCGCGGGCGGTGCCCGCGAGTTCACAGGGCGATGCCGCCGGCTCCCCGCTCACTGCCGCGCTTCCCTCCGTCGCCGCTTCCGCTGGTGGGGGCGCGACGGGCGGGACCGCCGGCGTCGCCGGCGTCGTCGCCTCCGGCGCAGTCTCCTCCGGCGCACTCTCCTCTGAGGCCATGTCCTCGGGCACGATCACCGCCTCGCCCTTGGTGGCGGCCGCGCTCTCGCTCGCGCCGATGCCGGTGGGAACCTCCCACGCCGCGACCACCTCACCCGGCTCGGTTGCGGCCTCCTCTGGACCCATGGCCACCTCGCCCAGCTCCGCCGGCACCTCCGTGGGCTCCCCCGCGACCTCCGCGGGCATGCTCACCACGACCTCTCCGCGACGGCGCACCGCCAGCGTGCGCAGGCGGTTGATGACCGCGGCGATCTCCTGCCGCCGCGGCCGCGCATAGTCCCCCGGGTGGCCCTCCTTGAAGGGAGAGAGCACCCCGAGCCCGCGGCCGTCCACGTCCTGCTCCAGCCGCTCCAACACCTCCGCCAGCGTCCGCTCGCCGCCGAAGTACTCCTGATCCACGGCGTGCAGGATGGCATCGCCGATGGCGCGGGTCTGGCTCTCGTCCACCAGATGTTCCAGGGCGCTCAGGTCCACCACTTCGCGCCCGAACTGCAGCGTGCGCGGCCCCCGGCTTTCCACCCTGATCTTCCGTCCCCGGAACGGATTGAAGCTGCCGGCCAGGGGGATGCGCGGCCGGGCCCCCTCCATGACGCCCGCCGCCTCCACGGCACGCCGGTCGCGCCGCTCGGCGGCGATGCGCCGCGCGTCGTCGGTGACCACGCGGGGCTGGTAGTGGTCCATCATGATGACCACGTCCGCCACTTCCAGGTAGTCTCCCGACCCGCCCATGGCCAGGATGGTGGAGACGCCGTACGCCTCGTACAGCTCGCGGACGCGGTCGACGAACGGCGTGATGGGCTCCTTTTCCCTGGGCACCAGGCGCTGCATCAGTGCGTCGCGGATCATGAAGTTGGTGGCGCAGGTGTCCTCGTCCATCAGCAGGAGGGACGCGCCCGCTTCCAGCGCCTCCACGATGTTGGCCGCCTGAGAGGTGGACCCGGAGGCGTTGTCGGTGCTGAACGCAGTGGTGTCGCCGCCGTGGGGAAGGCGGCCGATGAACGCGCTGATGTCCACCTTCTCCACGCGCCGGCCGTCCTCCGCGCGGATCTCCACCGCGTCCGCCACGGTGACCACACACTCGCGCCCGTCGCCCGGGACGTGCGGGTAGACGCCCCGCTGCAGCGCCTGCAGCAGGGTCGACTTGCCGTGGAACCCGCCGCCCACGATCAGCGTAACCCCGCGGGGAATACCCATGCCCGTCACCGCGCCACGGTTGGGTGCCTGCAGCATCACCCGCAGCGCGTCGGGGGCGGCGAAGCGCACCGCGCGGCCGGAGCGCAGAGGGCGGTCCGAGGCGCCGCTCTCCCGCGGCAGCAGGGCGCCGTCGGCGACAAAGGCCACCAGGGCGTGCTCACCCAGTTGCGTCCGCAGCGCATCGTGGTCCTCCGCCACCTCCACGTGCCGTCGCATCGCCTCCGCGCTCAGGTTCTGCGCCACCAGCGAGTGCTCCACCACGCGGGGGATCTCCTCGAAGAACATGGCGATGGCTTCCTTGCCCTTGATGCGCCGCCCGTCCGCCGGCAGCCCCATCGCCAGGCGGACCTCCACCCAGTCCTCGGCAACCGTGCAGGCGGTGCGCTCCAGGATCTCCTGACCGCCCGCGTCCACGGTAATCATGCCGGAGCGCCCCGTGCCCCGGTGCCCCCGCACGGCGTGCCGGATCGCGGCGTGGACGCTGCGGGCGATGAAGTCTTCGAGCGCGATGCGGCGCACGCGGGTGCGGAAGAGGTCGAGCGGGAACTGGCACTCCGCCATGTCCATGCGGACGCGGATCAGGGAGGGCGGCGCGAAGGGGTCCCCCTGCACGTGATCGACGTGGATGACGTAGGTGGGGAAGCGATACGCACCCGCGATGGTGCGGTAGTCGCCGTAGCCCTTCCCCTCCAGGACCAGCAGCTTGTCGCGCAGGCGTTCAGAGGGCAGCATCGCGGTCCGCGATCACGATATCACGTGGTGTGAGTGTCTGAACCCCCTGAAACATCCCGAGCGTCTGCCGGTCCCCCTAACGACGCCGTTGGATGTTTCAGGGAGTTCACCAGGACGTGATCCACCAGGCGGATCAGCTCCGCGTCCTCGCGGTAGGTCAGCACCCGCACGGCGGGATTGCCCGCCACCATCGCCGACAGCGACGTGCCCTCCCGCACCAGGCACGCGATGGGCTTGCCCAGGTGCTGCGCCGTGGCGATCTCGATGCCGACGCCCAACGACGGCACGCTCACCTCGGCGATCACCAGGTCGCACTCCCGAAGCCACGCCATGTCCCGCGCGTAAGTCTCCTGGGGCGTCACGTGCCGGGCAGCCTCCCATTCTGAACCCCCTGAAACATCCGAAGCGTCTGCCGGTCCCCCTGACGACGCCGTTGGATGTTTCAGGGGGTTCACCAGGACCGCCGGCTCTGCCACATGGCGGGTGAGCACTCGATGGCCCCGCTCCTCCAGGTGGCGAACGACCTTCGCGTACAGCGGCTGGAGTTGCCTGCCGCCGCGGATCGACGCGCAGAAGTAGATGCGGCGGCCCGACGACTCGGTGGACATCTCCACCGGGGAATTCGGCGGCATGGGGTGAAAACCTGTGCGGGACGCCTGACGCGGTCAGCGCGCGCCTGGCGGGCCTGCTTCGGCCGCGGCCCGGCCAGAGGCACGGCGGGTGGCGAGCAGCAGCGCGGCGAGCCCGCCCAGCAGGACCGGCGGCGCGAACACGCTGCCCTCCGGCCCGAACGCGCCGCCGCTCACGACCAGCGATCCCCGCCCTGCCATGAGCACGAGCGCGGCCTCCGGGACCGGCACGCCGCTTATGGGAAGCCCCACCAGGGCCTGCGCCGCGTTCCATCCCGCGTGCAACCCGATGGGGAGCCACAGCGTCCCGGTGCGCAGCACGCCCGCGGCGAGCAGCAGACCTCCCGCCGCCAGGGAGACCAGGCCGGCCGGCGAAACACCCGGATTGAAGGCGTGAGTGACGGCGAAGAAAGCGGCGGACGCCGGCGCCGCCCGCACGGCGCCCCACTCCCGCGCCAGGGTCTGGAGGACGTAACCGCGGGCCACCACCTCTTCGGCGGCTGCGCCGGCCAGGAAGAAGATGGCGGCCAGCGTCCACGCCGCCACACGCCGGCTGAGGAACGCGGAGCCCGGGGCCAGGCCGTCGTAGGCGAGCCCGCCCGCGGCCCACATGGCGGCCAGCACCGCCGCGGCCAGCGTCGCGCCCGCCACGACGCCGACGGCCAGCGGCCGCCAGTCCGCATCGGCGCGAAGGCCGAGATCGCCGAGCCCGCGCCCCTGGGTCGCGCAAAAAGCCTGGGTGAGGGCGAGGATCAGGGTGGCCTGCGCCAGCGCGGCGAGCGCGCGCCCCGCCCGCGTTGGCGCATCCCCGCCAAGCAACCTGGCCGCGGCCACGGGCAGCACCTGCGCCGTGGCCGCGGCCAGCACGTACAGGAGAACTCGAGCGAGCGGCCTCAGAGGTCTGCGCGCGTCAGGGCACCAGCACTGCGGCCGGCCTGAGCCCGATCACGAGACCCGTGGGCAGCACGCGCCGCACGCTGCGGTCCCGCACCACCCGGATCGCGGCCGCGAGCTGCGAGTCCTGCCCGCGCTCCAGGTCCACGGTGCTGATCTGCACCTCCTGGTCCGGCGCCACGCCGACGCCCTCCAGCCGCGCCCCCCGGCCGCTGTACATCCGCGCGATGGTCACGCTGAGGGCCGACCCGTCGGGCAGCGGGACCAGGATGCTGGCCTCCACCGCGCCCGCGGTCTTCATGCCGATGACGGCGCCCCGCCGCTGCTCCTGGATGGCGGAGGCGAGCAACTCCGCGGCCGACGCGCTGCTCTCGTCCACCAGGACCACCAGCGGCATCGTCGGCGGCACCGCCGGATCGCCCTGGGTGCGCATGACCACCAGCCCCTGCCCGCGCTGCCGCAGCCCGTAGGCGGGGATGCCGCGCGGCAGGAAGATCTCCACCACGCGGTTCAGCTCGTGCAGGAAGCCCCCGGGATTACCCCGCAGATCGAGGATCAACATCTGCGCGCCCGCGTCCAGCACCGACGCCACCGCGGAGCGCACCAGGTTGGCGGTCCCCATGTCGAACTGGTAGAGCCGCACGTAGCCGATGTCGGGCGCCAGCATCTGGGAGCGGGCGGAGGGGATCGAGATCGGCGCCCGCACGATGGGGAAGGACAGCGGCTCGGGCGCCCCCGCCCGCTGCACGGTGACGACCACCTCGGTGCCGGAGGGCCCGCGGATCATGCCGGAGATCTGATCGGCGGTGATGCCGTGCGTGGTCTTCCCGTCGACGCGGATGATCCGGTCCAGCGCCCGGAGCCCCGCCTGCTCCGCGGGCGAGTTGGGGACGACCTCGCGGACGTAAAAGGCGCCGTCCCGCGCCATCAAGACGATGCCGATGCCGCTGAAACCCGGCTCGCCGCGCTGCCGCCGGATGCGCTCCCGGTACTGCTCCGGGCTGAGAAACCCGGTGTGCGAGTCCTTGAAGGTCCCGGTGATGGCGCGGATCGCGGCGTGCGCCAGTTGAATCTCAGGGACGGACCGGTTCGCCGCGGCGATCTGGCCGAACCGCTCCAGGAACTGGCGCCGCGCCTCGGAGGGCGCGAGGCCGGACGGCAGATCCGGCACCTGGTCCGTGGAGACCTCCGCGCCATTGACGTGCCGGGCGGCGGCCAGCGCCTGGTTCAGGAGCGGCACCGTCTCCACGGGGTCGACGTAGGTCTCTTCCAGGACCTGAAGGGCCCGCAGCACCAGCGCCCCGGCATTGGTCTGCGTCTGAAACTGGGCCAGGGCCCGCTCAGGCAGCGCCAGCGGGGCGGACACCAGCGCGGCCAGCGTGATGGCAAACAGCAGCATGTGCAGGCGGCGTGATCCCTTCACAGCCACTCTCCTTCCGCCTGAGCCCCCGGGCCTCGGCGAATATTACTCACCATACTATACGACATCAGATGGCCGGCGTAAACGGAAACAGCTTGATTAGGTAGATGTTCAACTGGTATAGCATATCGGTGACCATGGCGATGCCCATCACCAGCAGGAAAACGCCGCTGGCGGTGGTCACCACCGGCCCGTACTTCTTCAGCCAGCCCAGCGCGTCGATGGCGGAGGTCAGCAGCAGAGCCGTGGCCAGGAACGGCACGCCCAGCCCCATGGCGTAGGCCAGCAGCAGGGCGGCGCCTCTCGCCGCCATCCCTTCGGCGGCTGCCAGCGTGAGCACGGCGGTCAGCACCGGTCCCACGCACGGCGTCCAGGCAAACCCGAACGCCATACCCGCGGGCAGCGCCCCCAGGAGCCCCCATCGCCGGGTGATGTGGAAGCGGCGCTCGCGGTACAGGACGGGGATCTTGATGATGCCCAGCACCGACAGGCCGATCAGGATCACCACGGCGCCGCCGATCCGGCTGAGCAACTGCCGGTTGTCCAGGATAAACGCGCCCACCAGGGACGCGGACGCGCCCAGCATGGTGAAGATGAGCGCGAAGCCAAGCACGAAGAGGACGCTGGCGGCCATGACACGGGCCCGGCTGCCCGCACCGCCCTCGCGGATCTCCTGGAGGGACAGCCCGGAAACGAAAGAGATGTAGCCGGGGATGAGGGGCAGGATGCACGGGGAGACAAATCCCAGCACACCCGCGGCAAAGGCCAGCGCCAGGTTGACGTGGGTCATGGTGCGTTCCGCGCGGCGGTCACCGGGTCAGCGCCTGCACACGCGCTGTCAGTTCCTGCTCGCTCAGCGTTCCCCGGAACGCGCTGGCGATTTTCGCATCGCGGTTGATGAAGACGTAGTACGGCTGGTAGACGAACGCGTACGCCCTGGCCACCCGCTCCCCGTCGTCGTAACCGTTGGGGAAGGTCAGGCCGTAGGTCTTCACGAACTCGCGCGACGCCGCTTCCGTATCCTTCAGCGCCACGCCCACGAACTCCACCCTCGGTCCCTTCACCTTCCGGTATACTCGCTCCCACACGGGGGCTTCATCTTTGCAGGTGGGTCACCACGGCGCCCAGAATAGCAGGACCACCGCCTTGCCGCGCAAACCCGCCAGCGTGACCGTCTTCCCGCTGCCGTCGAGGAGCTTGAGCGAAAAGTCCGGCGCCGGCGCCCCCGGGCTGATGGCCGCCAGGGCTCCCGGCGTCAGGAGGGCAAGCGATAGCGCCGCCAGGACGACCAGTCGTCGCATGGAGAGGTTCTCCCTTTGGGGCCGAGGTTGATCCTGCCACAGACTACCTTACTATCGTTATATTAACGATGCAAGGACCCCCGCCGATTCCCGGCACGCCGCCCGCGGGCGGGCCGGCTCGCACGCACGGGAACCAGCGCCACCGCGGCGCCCTCACTTCCCCTTAGACGGCCCGCGGCGCTTCCCTGGTTGATTGCCACCTCAATCAGACCGTCGCTGCCCACCACGACGGCCAGCGCCCCCGGCCGCACGTGACCGTAGCTGGGCACGAACAACGCGTCCGCCCGCGCCCGCCCCACGCGCGCCGCCAGGCGCGTCCCCACCTCGAGACGGGACGCGGCGGAAGCGGGGATGTTAGTGATGAGATTCCCAAAGGGATCCACGTAGATGATCTTGCCCTCCAGGCGGCCGTCCCGCATGCCGCCCGCACCAAAGTCCAGGTCCACCCAGGTATCGGCGGGCGCGGCCACGCGCTCCACCGGCTCGCCGCGGGACAGGCGGCCGCCCACCGGCGCAAAGACATCGCGCCCGTGGAAGGTGGAGGAGACGCCGGGCGCACCCGCGATCTCCGGCCGGATGGTGCAGACGCGCGGGGCACCCAGCCGGCGCGCCGCCGGCAGCAGCAGGCCGTTGTCGGGCCCCACGAACCACTGCCCGCCCGCGGCCACGACCAGGCTGGCCCGCACGGTGCCCACGCCGGGGTCCACCACGGCCACGTGCACGGTGCCCGCCGGGAACGCCGGGACCGCCGAGAAGAGCAGGTACGCCCCCTCCGCGACGTGGTGGCGCCGGACGTCGTGGGTAATGTCGATGAAGGCGGCACCGTCGCACACCGCGGCGGCCGCCGCCTTCATCGCCGCCGGATAGGGGCTGCGGCCGCCGAAGTCGGAGAGGAACGTGATGATGCGCACGGGTCAGAGGGCGCCGCAGAAGTCCGCGATCGTCTCGGCCAGGACGCCGGCGCACGCGATGACCTCGTCCACCAGGACATACTCCACCGCGGCGTGCGCGCCCTCGCCGCCCGGCCCGAAGATGGCGGTCGGGATTCCCGCAGTCCCCAGGATGGCGGAATCGAGCCAGGCGTGGACGCCCGTCGGGCGCGGCGTGCGGCCCAGGACCTTTCGCGCCGCGCCCTCCGCCGCCCGCACGATGGGCGCGTCCGGGGCAATCTCGTAACCGGGCCGCGAGAAGAACACTTCCACGGTCGCCGAGAAACGCGGGTCCTCCGCGGCCAGGCGCGCCAGCAGCCCGCGCGCCTCCGCCTCCACGCCCCCGGGCGTCTCGGCGGGCAGCATGCGGCGCTCCACCTCCAGCGTGCAGCGGTCCGGGTAGGTGCTGAGCCCCAGACCGCCGCGCACCGTCGCGGCGTGAAGGGACGGCCGCACCAGCAGCGGATGGCGGCGGCGGGGCAACTCCTCTGTCTCTATCTGCTCCAGGCCCCGCAGCACGCGGCCCATGTGGACGATGGCGTCCACACCTTCGTCGAACAGGCTGCCGTGCGCCGCCCGCCCGCGGGTCTCCACGCGCAGCCAGGCGAACCCCTTGTGGGCCAGGCACAGGTCGAGGCCGGTGGGCTCCGTGACGATGGCGGCGTCCGCGCGGTACTCCCGCACCACGGCCTCCGTGCCCAGGCTGGCGTACTCCTCGTCCGCCACCATGGCGAGCAGCACGTCCCCTTTCAGGCGCAGACCGACGCGCCGGATCGCCTCCACGGCCGCCACCATGGCCGCCACGCCGCCCTTCATGTCGTACGCGCCGCGGCCGTACATCCGGCCCCCGTCGATGCGCGGCTCCAGCGGCGGGATGGTCATGCGCTCCGTGCTCACCGTATCCACGTGGCCGTTGAGGATGAGGGAGCGGCCGCCGCGCGGGTCAATTCCGGGCAGGCGCGCGATGACGTTGGGCCGTCCCGGCGCGGCCTCCTGCAGCCGGACCTCCAGGCCGACGGCGCGGCAGTAATCCGCCAGGAACGCGGCGATCTCCCCCTCCCCCGGCGCACCCGGGACCAGGTCGGGGTTGACCGAATTGATGGAGACCAGCCGGGCCAGCAGTGCCACCGTGCGGTCCGCGTCGATCTGGATCATGGCCGGGATTCGTCACCCCTCTCTAATCTCGCGCGCCGCGCGGACCAGCAGATCGTCCAGGAGAGCGGCTTCCGGGATCGCGCCCTGGGCCATCTCCGGCCGCCCGCCGCCCGTGCCGCCGTAGGCCTGGCACAGGCGGCGGACCAGCGCGCCCATGTCGACCTCCACGCCCGCGGCGCGCGCGGCCACCACCTTCCCGCCGTCGCTCACGCCGATGATCACCACGCAGCGATCGAGAGCGATCGCCTGTGCCGCCAGCACGCGGCACTCATTCGCATCTCTGTGGTCGTAGCGCACCCGCACCAGGCGAAATCCACCGCACTCCTCCGCGCCGGCCAGCAGGTCGCGCGCTTCGTAGGCCAGCAACCGTTCTACGAGTTCCGCACGCACCCGCTCCCGCTCCCGGCTCTCGTCCAGGAGACGGGCGACGACCGCCCCCACCTCCCGGTCGCCAGTGGTGAGGCGGCCCGCCAGATCGGCCACTATCGCGTGCTTCCAGCGATAGTCGTTGAAGGCGCGCTGCCCGCAGAGGACCTGCACGCGGACCTGTTCCTTGAAGCGCTCGCTGCGGCGGATCTTCACCGGCCCCACCGCGCCGGCGGCGCGCACGTGGGTGCCGCCGCAGGCGGAGCGGTCGAAGCCCTCAATCTCCACGATGCGCACGCGGCCGCTCACCTTGGGCGGCCGCCGCAGCCCCAACGCGGGCAGGTCCGCCTGGTCCGTGAAAAAGATGCGCACCGGCCGGTCCTCCCAGACCACGGCGTTGGCCAGATCCTCCACCCGCTCGACCTCCTCCGGCGACAGCGCGGGAAGGGCCAGGTCGAGGGTGCATACTTCCGCGCCCAGATGGACGGCGCTGGTCTCGGCGGCCAGCACCCGGAGGAACGCCTGAGAGAGCAGGTGCTGGCCGGTGTGCTGCTGCATGTAGTCGAAGCGGTGCTCCCAGTCCACGCGGCCGGCCACCCGGTCCGCCTCCAGCGGCACGCCGAGCACGTGGAAGATCGCATCGCCCTCCTCCAACACCTCCACCACCGGCACGCCCTGCGAGGGATCCGATCCCTCCGGCCACAGCACGCCGATGTCGTGGGGCTGCCCTCCCGCGGTGGGGTAAAAGGCGCTGCGGTCGAGGACCACCACCCGGCGGTCGCCGCGCTGCGTCCACTCCACCACGCGCGCGGTGAACTCCCGCAGGTAGCAATCGGTGTGGTAGAGACGCTCCGTCATGGCCGGGTTGTACAGCTTCGATGCCCCGCGGCCTCATGCCTCCGCGGGCGCCTGGCTCTCCGTTGACAGGGCTCAATCCCCTGTGCTATTATCGCCCGGACGGATAAGGCCCTTTCCGGGCACTGTCTGATCTCAAACGGCAAAGGGAGAGTGTCAGTCAATGGCAACAGGAACGGTCAAGTGGTTCAACGCGGAGAAGGGCTACGGCTTCATCGCTGTGGAGGGCGGCAACGACGTCTTCGTTCACTACACAGCGATCCAGGCCGAGGGTTTCCGGACCCTTCAGGAGGGCCAGAAGGTCCAGTTCGACATCGTCGATGGCCGCAAGGGTCCGCAGGCCGCCAACGTCGTACCCCTGTAATCCAACCGTCTGCGCGTGGACTGCGGGCTCCGGGGTGTTGCCCCGGAGCCCGCTTGACTTTTGCGGGAGCCGTGGCGTTATCTATAAGGTATGCGCATCGCGCCATGCGCCGCCTGCTGCACGCCTACGGGGAGGTGGTCAGGGCGGCCCTGGCCGACGGGTTGGACGAGGACGGTGTGCTGAGACGATTTGAGGAGGCCGTGGGCGCGGAGGCGCGGGCCGGCGGCGCGGAGGCCGCGATGCGCGGCTTCTGGCAGGCCTTCGAGATCCGTCACCACGTGCAGGGCTACGTGCGGTACCTCGCCGGGCGCGCGCGCTCTGCCTGAGGCACGGGACAACTCGCGGCCGGCGGTCCCCGCCGGCGCGAGGGGAGTCCCGGGGGCAGGGAGGCGCGCCGGCAGCCTGGAACTCCCTGAAGGGAGAGGAGAATCATGGGCCTGATCGACCTCGTGCAAATTCTGTTCAGGGCGCTATACCTGCTGCTCATCATCCGGGTGGTCCTGAGCTGGGTGCCGGGCATCAACCACTACCACCCCGCGGTGCATCTGGTCTTCCGCCTGACCTCGCCGATCCTCGATCCGATCCGGCGGGCCCTCCCGCCGATGGGCGGGCTCGACCTGTCGCCGCTGGTCGCCATCCTGCTGCTGGAGCTGGTGCAGAACGTCCTGATCCGGGTGCTGGTCCAGGCGCTGCTGTAATCTGATCGGGGAGGTTGGGGCCGTGATCCAGGCCTACATCATGATCCGGGTCATGCCGGGGAAGATCGCGGAGGCGGTCCAGCTCATCGCGCAGACGCCCGGGGTGCGCAGCGCCTACGCGGTGACCGGGCCGACCGACATCATCGCCTTCGTGGAGGCGGACTCGATGCAGGATCTGGGGCGGCTGATCGTGTCCCGGATCCAGGGGGCGCCGGGCGTCACGCGCACGACCACCTGCGTGGTGACGCAGGTCGGGTGACCGGGAGGGGAGGGCGCCTTCCGGCGCGTGCTCCCTTCTTGCGAGGCGTGCCGTCCTGCCGCGCTCACCGACTCCGCGGCGCCGCCCTTCCCAACCTCCGCACGTTCCACGTTTCTGCAAGGTGCGCTACGCTTGCCGCGCTCGCCGACTTCGCGTCGCCCCCCTGATCCTGCGTCACGCGTAGCCTTGGTGATGCTCGGGCTCGGCGGCACGTGTTCTGTTTTCTGAGGCGTCTGGCGCTACCCGATTTCCAACTCAGCGGTGCAGCCGGCCCTGCGCATGGAGTGCACGCCTGGCAAATCACGCCCGGGCCCGCTCCCCCACCGGCCGGGCCGCCGAGGGCACCAGGCTGGGGACCGCCAGGATCCCCACCGCGGGCAGCAGCGCCACCGCCACCGCACCCGCCAGCGCGGTGGTGAGGCCGGCCACGTCGGCGATGGCACCGATCGGCGTCATCATCAACCCACCCACGCCCCACGCCAGTCCCATGACGATGCTGCTGGCCATGCTGGCCCGCCCGGGCAGCAACTCCTGCGCCATCACCAGGCTCACCGTCGCCGACGCGAAGTAGGCCATCCCGCCCAGTGCCAGGAAGAGGAAGCTCAGCGGGCCGCGCAGCCACAGGAACCCCCACAGCAGCGGCGCGCCCACCAGGAAGGACGCCACCAGCACGCCGCGCCGGCCCAGGCGGTCGGTGAGGTAGCCGCCGCTGAGCCCGCCGAGCGCACCCACGCCCGCATACAGGAAGAGCGCCGCGCCGCCGGCGACCACCGACGCCCCGCGCTCGCGCAGCACCAGCGGCAGGAAGGTCATGAAGGCGCTGCTGACGATGTTGCGCATCACGACGATGACCCAGATCACAAACAGCGGCCACAGGTGCGGCCGCAGGTCCGCGCCCAGACCGCGCGCACCCGCCGTCGGCGTCGGCGGCCAGGCCAGGGCCGCGCGCCAGACGAACAGGACGAGCACGAGGCCCGGCACCACGGCGTAGATCGTCGCGCCCAGCCCGCGCCAGGCCACCAGCGTGGCGATGGTCACCGGTCCCAGGGCGAACCCCATCTCGCCCGCGGCGATGAAGATGGAGATCCCGAGACCGCGGCGGGCGCGCGCCACCGTGCCCGCCATGCCCGCGCCCTGGGGATGGAAGATCGCGGTGCCCAACCCCGCGATCAACAGCAGCACCAGCAGCGTCTGGTAACTGGGCGCGAGCCCGAACAATCCCATGGCGGCCATGGTGAGCGTGGGGCCGAGGGCGATGAAGATGCAGCGTGGCAGCCGGTCGGCGATGACGCCAAACAGCGGCTGGGACATGGCCGCCGAGGCGCTCTGCACCGTGGCCAGGAACCCTGCCAGCGCCAGGGAGAGCTGGAACTTGGTCACGATCAGGGGGAGCAGCGGCGCCAGGAAGCTGACGTGGAAGTCGTTGAGGAAGTGGCCGAGCGTGATGACGGCCAGCTTGCGGCGGTCGAAGCCGCCTTCCTGGTGTGCCAAGGAATGACCCCTAGGGAATCCGGATGGTGAAGACTTCGTTGGCGGCGCTGTAGGTACCGCCCGGCCGCGGCCCCCCGCCGATCACGTGGATCCGGTCGGCGAGCCGCACCGCGGCCAGACCGTGGCGGGGAGTGGGAAGCGGCGCCCGCGCCGTCCACCGGTCGGCCGCCGGGTCGTACTCCTCGTTCTCCTTGAACGTGCCTTCGGGCGCCTCGCCGCCGAAGACGTAGATGCGGCCGCCCAGCACTTCCGCGGCGATCCCGCTGCGGTGGGTCGGCAGCGGCGCGCGCGGGCGCCAGGCGTTGGCGGCGGGGTCGTATTCCTCATTGACGTCGAGGT
>JACQTN010000278.1 GCA_016210785.1 Armatimonadota bacterium | reverse complement strand
TCCCCGTACGGGTGGCAACGCCACATCTCCACCCCATCCATCCCGGGCTACGGGGTGGACGCCGTCTACCAGCAGTCCGACCAGAAACAGTGGGTCAATCGCTGCGAGGCTTGCGGCCACTGGCAGGTGCTCACCTACCCCGACAGCCTCGTGCAGACCGGCACGGATGAGGCCGGCCAACTCCAGTACGACTTCGGCTGCCTGCGCTGCCACCGCACAGGCCGCATCGACCGCCTCGCCCGCGAATGGGTGGTCCAGCATCCCAGCCGCCGCCGCCACGCCAGCGGCTACCAGCTCAGCCAGTTGGCCTGCCCGTGGCTGTCCGCCACCGCGATCATGCGCAAGGCGCAGGACTACCGCTTCCCCGAACAGTTCTTCAACTATGTCCTCGGGCTCCCGTACGCCGGCGATAACGTGTTGTTCACCCAACCGGCCATTGAAGCCGGCATTGAGAGCTATCAGCTCCCAGGACGCCCCATTCCCGGCGCGCCGGCCGTGGCCGGCGTCGACTGGGGCGATGTGAGCTGGGTCGTCATCGGCCAGCGCGTCGAGGGCGCCCTGCTGGTTGTGCATGTGGAGCGCCTGGCGCAGCGCCATCCCGATGAGCAGGTGGCCCGCGTCGCCGAGATCATGCGCACCTACGACGTCCGCTACCTGGTCGCCGATGCCGGCTACGGCAAGGATCGCAACGCCGCCCTGCTCCAGGCCTTCCCGGGCCGGGTGTATAGCTGCTTCTACCCCGTGCTCCCCGAGACGAGCAAGGTCTTCCAGCCCCAATGGCAGGACGATCAGGCCAAGGTCACGGTGGATCGCACCACCTCCTTCAAGCTGCTGGCCAAGGCCCTCCGGGACCGCGACCTCCGCTTCTGCGACTTCCGCCGCACGGCCATCTGGCTGGAGGTCCTCGCGCACCTCCTCAGCCTCGTCAGCCACCGGGAGGACGACGACGACCGGGGGCTGGTCGAGACCATCAAGCATCGGGGCCCCGACCACCTGGCGCATGCCTTCAACTACCTGTGGACGGCGTACGCGAAGCTCGCGCGCACGGAGGACAGGAGCTTTTACATCTCCGCGTTTGCGGATGACGTCCCCGGTAACCGCGCCCCGACCGGCGTGGAGATCCTGGGGTGGCCGTTCTTCCGATGAGGCCGCGCCGGCCGGGGACGGGCCGGCTGGCGCACGGGCGTACTCCAGCTCGGTCGCAGAGGGGGCCGCGGCGTCGTTGTCTGGCTGCCCGCTGCGCCCGAGCTCTCGGGAAGCCGGCCCCCGATCAGTCAGGAGCGGCCGGGCCAAACGTCGCGCCGCACGCTCACCAGGGCCGTTGGTGCGCCTTTCGTATGCTCCGGGTCTGGCGCGTGATCCATCCGCTCAGGGGCCTCCTTCACCGTTCGCCCGCATCGCTGAGGCCTGACGCCGGCGATCGAGGACATGGGCCAGGCCCCGCTGGCAGGCCGCGCATACCGGCGCCTGCGACTCTCCTGATGCCCGAGGGGATATTTCCCCGCTCCAGATGGGCGCGCGCCCAGGGTGGCCCGGGGGACCGGCACCACGCGGGCCGCGCCCACGGAGACGGTGAACGCGTGGGGGCGCGCCTGTCGGACCTTGGTCCTGATGCGGCTCCAGCATGGCGCCGTGGCGGATTCTCTCCGCCACCTGCACGCCAGTGTCTCCTCTGGCCGCCCTGCTGAACCTGGCGCCGATGGAGATCTGGCTGACATCTCACCTCCGGCGGCTCACCGTCAGTGTGCCGACCGTCCTCGCGGAGCCCCGGGGCGGCGCCATCGTGTAGAGCGGGCATGACTCCGCACACCCCTCGCGACGACGTCCTTGACCACCTCACTCCCCTGGCTCGCCGGTATACCGTGCCCCGCAGGCGGCGGCTGGAGACCCTGGCGGGAGGACTCCCGGAGTTCCACAACCTATCCGGACCTCTCCGCTGAGTGCCCACGCCTGAGCCCCACAACCGGCGGATGCCTGTCACGGCGAGAGGGCCAGCCTCGCCGACTTGGGCTCCCACGGTGGCGCGGGCGACCCCTGCCGCGCCCACCCTGCCCGCTCGCGAGCCCCAGCGCCGTTTTAGCCCCTGTGCATCACCTCCAGGGCGCTATGGCAGCCCACGCGCCCCTCCGCCCAAGGAGGTGTCACGATGTCCCTGGCACAGGCGATTCAGGAGTTCTTGGCCTTCCTGGAGATCGAGAAGAGCGCACGGCCCCACACGCTGGACGCGTACCGGCGAGACTTTGCCTTGTTGGCTCGCTACCTCGGCGGCCACGGCCTCCCCGCCGAGGTCGAGACCCTGACGGCCGCCGTCCTGCGCGGATAACTCGCCTTCCTGCACGCCCAGCACTACCGGCCCACCTCCATCCGGCGGCGGCTCTACAGCCTCAGTTCGTTGTGTGACTATCTCGTCGAACAGGCCGAGGTCCTGATCCGCAATCCGGTGCGCAATCTGATCGTCCCGAAGCGGCCCCGACGCCTGCCCACCTTCTTGGAGTTCGAGGACCTCACGCGGCTGCTCGAGGCGGCCACGACGCCGCTGGACCGGGCCATCGTCACCGTGTTCGCGCTCACCGGCCTCCGCCGCAGCGAACTGCTCGCCCTCGAGGTGCCGGACGTGGATCTGGTCCGGAGCACCGTCCATGTGCGCGACGGGAAAGGCGGCCGGGAGGCCCTCCTCCCCCTGCATCCGCTGGCCGTGGACGCCCTGCGGCAGTATCTCCCCACCCGTCGCCGGGGCAGCGGCCGGGCCCTCTTCCCCGGCGCGGCCCGCTGGCGGGGCCGGCCCTCGCCCCGCATGAGCGTCCATGCCCTCCGCACTCTCCTACACCGGGTCGCCCAGCG
>JACQTN010000277.1 GCA_016210785.1 Armatimonadota bacterium | reverse complement strand
CCTCGCTCAGGAGCACGTGCGAACGGCGCGCGCGAAGGGACTGCGCGAACGGGTCGTGGTATGGAGGCACGCCGTACGCAACGCCTTGATCTCGGTGGTCACCATCGTCGGGCTGCAGTTCGGCTCGCTGCTGGGCGGCGCGGTGACCATCGAGACCGTCTTCGCCCGCCGCGGGCTGGGCCGGCTGCTGGTGGAGGCGATTCTGGCCAAGGACTTCCCCATGGTCCAGGGACTGGTGCTGCTGGCGGCGATGATCTACGTGGTCGTCAATCTCGCGGTCGACCTCTCCTACGCGTGGCTCGACCCGCGCATCCGGTACGGGACCGAATGACGCTGTGGCGTGAAGCCCTTCGCCGGTTGCGCCGCCACCACGGGGCGGTGGCCGGTGCCTGCGTCCTGACGGTGCTGGTGGCCGCCTCGATCTTTGCCCCGCTGCTGGCGCCCTACAACCCCATCGACATGTCGGTGGAGACGCTGCAGCCGCCCACGGGCAGGCACCTGATGGGCACCGACATCTACGGGCGGGACATCTTGAGCCAGATCCTCTACGGCGGGCGGGTCTCCCTACGGGTGGGCCTGATCAGCGTCGCCATCGGTGCCACCACGGGCCTCATCCTCGGATTGTGGGCGGGCTACGCGGGTGGATGGGCCGACACGCTGGAGATGCGCTTCATCGACATCATGCTGGCGTTTCCCGGCCTGCTGCTGGCACTCGCCATCGCCGGAGTGCTCGGCCCCGGCATCACCAACACCATGGTGGCCGTGGGGATCGCCTCGATCCCCGAGTACGCGCGCCTGGTCCGCGGGACGGTGCTGAGCGCGAAGGAGTTTCTCTACGTGGAAGCGGCGCGGGCCGTGGGGTGCGTGGACGCGCGCGTCGTGCGCCGGCACATCCTGCCCAACATCGTCGCGCCGGTTCTCATCCTGGCCACGCTGGGGATCGGCCGGGCGATCCTCACCGGTGCGGCCCTGGGCTTCCTGGGCCTGGGCGCCCAGCCGCCGACGCCGGAGTGGGGCGCGATGCTCAGCACCGGGCGCGACCACCTGCGCGTGGCGTGGTGGGTCTCCACGTTCCCGGGGCTCGCCATCGCGGTGGCGGTGCTCTCGATCAACATGCTGGGGGACGGCCTGCGGGACGCCTTAGATCCCAGGCTGCGCACGTGAGGCGTAGTTCGGCCCTTTCCCGGGAAGCCTGACTTCTATGACAAAATGCGGAAGTGACCCAGCTTGTCAGGCCGATAGCCGGCGAAGTCCTCGCGGTCGATGGTAAATACGTACCGGATTCCCTCGCGCTCTGCCACGCGCACCAGCGCGGCGTCTGCCAGATCCATGGGCAGATCACGGTACTTCCACATGAGCTGCCTCATCCTGGATATGTCGGTCCTCTCGAGAGGCAGCAGCAGTACGTCACCCGCGTCCAGCATTGCCCACAGAGCATCCTGAGCCTCCCAGGAGAACCCGAGCAGGTACATGGCCTCGCCCAGTACGGGCCACACGGTCGCCAGCGGATCGCGGATCTTCTGCGCAATCTGAACGCAACGCTCGTGTTCCCGATCACCCTTGTGCAGCAAGGCTACCAGAGGGCCTGCGTCGACGAGGACGGCCCTCACCGCGTTCTCCGTTGCTGGAGCAACTTTCGAAACTTCTCGCCGGTACGGTGAGACAGGTCGGGCGGCCCACCACTGGCAATGCCGATCAGGTGGGCGATGCGGTCGTACGCACTCTTCCGCTCGCCCTTCTCTGTCATCTGTGCCAGCGCCTTGATCGCGTCGCGTACTACCTGGGACTTGGACTGCCCTCGGCGCCGGGCCAGGCGGCTAACCAAAGCCTCGGTCTGCGGATCCAACCGGACACTCAGAATCATGACGCACTCTCCAACAAGGTCGTCATACGTAATTGTATTACAAACTGTGTTTCCTCGTCAAGGGGCTCATCCGTGCGGTGGAAGTGGATTCATACGTAGGCTGCGCCAACAAAGCAAGGCGGGGCGGGATCAGCCGACCTCGCCCCGCCCGCCACCGGGGAGTGATCGCTCAGACGTCCTTCACCATGGACATCACCTGTTCTCTGGTGATGCCTTGAGGATAGTCCTGCTTGTGGACCTCCTGGACGTGTACCTGGACCAGCTTCACCAACTCGTCAGCGCTGTGGGTCTTCGCCTCGAACCCGCACGGGCAGGTGACCATCTTCATGAGAGCACCTCCATCCATTTCTTACTGTGCGATTTTGTTCGCCGTCCCCGGGGCGATATCCTGTCGGCCGCGCAGGCACCCTGGCCCCCACCACACCTCTGCCGTCTGCCGGGCCGTGTCTACGCCGCCATGAAGACGGTTTGCTCCACGAGCAGGATCGTGGTCCCGCCCCGGTTGATCGCCACGATCGTCTCGACGATCTCCTGCACCAGGCTGGCGGGCGGCCGGGTGACCCTGGGCGTGGGCGGCGCCACCGAGCGCTTCGGGCCTGGCCCATTCCGCTCGCGCTGAGCCCGTCGAAGCGCGGGGACTCGCGGCCT
>JACQTN010000276.1 GCA_016210785.1 Armatimonadota bacterium | reverse complement strand
GTTCACCGATCCGCTGCTCCGCGTGGACGCGCCGTTTCGCCAGGAACGCAAGCTGCTCGTTCATCCCAACGTCACCTCGCCGCAGATCACGCAGCTTACCGTGGAGCTGGAGTATGCCGATCCGGCGAACGCGTACGAGCGCCGCTTCCTGATCACCCTGGACGCGCCGTTCGCCAGCAAGACATTTGCCTGGCCGATCCTGGACCCCAACCGGCAGGCGGTGCGCTACCGGGTGACGGCGCACGAGCCGGGTTTCCTCCGCGAGGGCGCCTGGATCGAGACCGCCGATCCCTCCATCGTGGTGGGCTCGGCGGGGAGCCGCGTGGCGAAGGTCCAGGTGCGCCTGATCGGCGCCACGCTGGTGGAAGCCGGCCTGGACGCCGTGCAGTTGAAGATCGAGCTGCTCGTGGACGGCGCGCCCCGCGGGGAGGGGCAGAGCTTTCTTCTGGAGGGGAACCAGACGAGCCAGGAGGTGAAGCTCGAGCTGCCGCCCGGCACGCCGCTGCGCTACCGGTATCAGACCATCGCCTTCAAGAGCGACGGCCGGGTCGTGGAGTCGGAGTGGAAGGACGTGACCAACCCGCTGCTGGTGATCACGACGCGGACGCTGTGATCGCGCGCCGCGCGGCCGGCGCCGCGGGCATACGGGGGAGGATTGTCGGCCATGCTGGCCCTGGAGACGCGGATGGAGATCCTGGGGATCACGGTATTTCAGGACGCCGATCGGCCCACGCAATTCTATTACCTGCCGGGGTCACCGCGCATCACGCACGAGCGGGGGGAGCCGCAGTTCGACCTGTTCAGCTACCGCAAGGGCGGGGAGGCGGCGGCGGCGATCGCGGGCGGGTTCCTGAACATGACGGTGGACGTGGGGATCGGCGGGGTGAAGGACCGCATCGAGCAGCGCCTGGCGGAGCGGTTCGGCGACGGCGTGACGCTGGCGCCGGTGCCGTTTGCGAAAGGGGCGGCGCGGGTGATCGCGCTGGGGGAGGACAGCAAAGCCCTGGCGGGCGGGGTGGAGAGCGAGACCACCGCGAGCGGGGCGCCGCTGGTGGCGAAGGGGCCGCGCTTCATCCAGAACATCCTGGGGGCGGGGCAGCCGTCGCTGGTGGGGGACAACCGGGCGATCTTCTCGTTTTCGCTGAGTGAAGACGGCTCGGCGTTCTTCCTGAACGTGCTGAGCGGGAGCGTCAATGCGCGGCCGGTGGGGGTGGTGTACGAGCTGGAGTACATCGGGCTGCTGCCCGCGTACGAGCTGGAGATCACGATCGACTTCAAGTCGTCCTACGAATACCTGCGCTCGCGTTTCACCCTCGGCACGCTGCTGTTCAAGGCAGACGTGGACAACATCACCGAAGAGCTGCGCCGGCGGGAGAGCATCAAGATCAAGGAGGTGGCGCGGACGCTGGAGCTGTCCACGCCGGAGGCGGTGCGCGAGCGCCAGAACCGCATCGATCAACTGGTGAAGGACCTGGCCACGGGGGCGCTGTTTCAGCCGTCGCTGACCCCGGGGCAGCCCAAGGTCAAGGAAGACACGATCACCGCGGCGGATCCCACCACCGCGGTCCCGGCGTCGGTGGCCGGGCCCGGTGCCAGCCCCGCGCTCGCCGCCATCAGCCGCGGGCCGTCGGCTGCGGTGGCCGCCGGCCTGGGCGAGTCGGCCGGGCGCGCCGCGAACCCTGCCGGGACCCCTGCGGGCGGCAGCACGCCGGGCGGGGGTGCTCCGGGAGGCACGGCGCCCGCCGACGGGACGCAGCCCGGAGGCGGGGCGCCGCCCGGCGGGACGGTCGCGCCGGCTGGCGGCACGGCCACCACGCCCGCGGCGCCGCCCGCGGAGAGCGCGGCGGACGTGTGGAACCGGATGGGGCGGCCGCAGGCGGCGTTCGCGCTGAAGAGCATCCGCCAGGAAGAGCTGCGGACGGTGACTTACAACCTGACGCAGGTGACGGCGCAGAAGCAGACGATCGCGCCGCAGGGGTTCATCCAGTTCCTGGCCAGCCCGCGGGACCTGAACCGCCACGTGCACATCGTGGACCTCAACCACCCGTTCTTCCAGCGGATCAACATCAACGTGAACGCGGCTAACGTCGACTTTGCGGCGGAGGGCATCACGCAGATGACGGTGCAGCTCCGGTACGGGACGCGGCCGGACGGCACCGGGCCCAAGGATACGGCGGAGGCGATCCTGCGCCGCAAGGAAGACAGCCGCGACTTCACCTTCTTCGCGGACCGCGCGCAGACGCAGTCGTACGAGTACAAGCTGATCGCCGACTACCGGAACGACTTCGGCATCGGCGTCCGCGACGCGCGGGTGGAGAGCGGGTGGATCCGCACCGAGGCCCGCAGCCTCTCCGTCAGCCCCCGGTGGCTGGGCCGCGTGATGCCGGTCACGGCGCAGCTGGCGCCCAACCTGCCGGAGGACGTGAGCGAGGTGCACGTGCGGGTGCGCTACGTGAACGCGGCGCGCCACATCGACGATTCCCACCTGGCGCGTCTCACTCCCGCGAAGCGAGAAGAGACGGTGCACATCCGGCTGGCGGATGCGAGCGAGCAGTTCGAGGTGACTTCGACGCTGTTCTACAAGGACGGCACCAGCGAGGCGCTGCCGGCACTGCGCCTGCCCGACCCGAACACCGGCACCAGTGACGAGGCGGTGGTTGTCAGCGCGCCGCGCGCGAACCGGCTGGACGGGGACGTGATCATGCTGGACCCGATCGGGGAGTTGAGCACGGTGTTGCTGGACACGCAGGTGCTGCAGAACAGCGGCCTGGTGGACTCCCGCAGCTTCGAGCTGACGATCCCGGGCAAGCGCACGGCGTGGTCGGTGCGGCTGCCGGAGCGGGGGAAGCCCACGACCCTGCGCTACAAGGAGCGGCGGATCTACAAGGACGGGGGCCTGGAGGCGGAGGAGTGGCGGGACGCCGTCTCAACCAACCTGGTGGTGGGGATCCCGGCGGAGGGGACGCTGACGGTGGCGGTGACCTATCTGGGGCCAAAGATCGGCGACCTGGGGCTCAGCGCGCTGCAGCTCGACCTGGAGTACAACGATCCCCGCGGCGATGTCCGGTTCGCCCAGAAAACGTCGTTGCTGATTGTGGACGACCCCAAGACGCACAGCCAGGACTGGAAGGTGCGGCTGCCCGACCGCCAGGCCCGCACCTACCGGTGGCGGCTGACGCTGCTCCACGCCAACGGCAACGAGAGCAGCACGCCGTTCCGGGAGGACACGCGCGAGCGGTTGATCCTGCGGCCGCCGCAGCTGTGAGCGCGCGGTTCGCCGCGGTCGTGATGCGCAGGTCTGGACGAGAGACCGCCGGGCCCGCGCGCCGGCGCGCGCGGCACGCGCCCTGAGAGAACGGAGGGACGTCCATGCCGGACTTTGAGGAACTGAAGCGGCGGTACATGGTCCAGGGCACGGTGAGCTCGCTGGGCGGGGCCAGCCCGCCGTCGGTGCCCACCTTCCAGAACTGTCACGTCACCCACCACATCAACGGGCCGGACTACTTTCCCGCCCTCAAGGCGAAGATCAACACGCTCGCCGGCGGCGCGGGGCAGTTCATCTACCTGATGGGATGGTGGCTGGATCCCGGTTTCTCGCTCGACGGGGCCGGCGGGGGCACCACCGTGGTGGACCTCCTGAAGGCGAAGTCGCGCGCGGGGGTCGACGTGCGCGTGCTGGGATGGGTAATGGCCCCCCAGGTGCTGCAGAACCCCGCGCTCGCCAGCCTCGGCTTCGCGGCCGACATCCTCAACCTCAACGCCGAGACGGCGCGCTTCATCCAGGCGCTGCGAGCGGAGCCCACCCTGGCCGACAAGGCCGTCTTGAACATCCTCTCCCATCCCGCGGGCTCGGTGCACATCAAAGGCGGCATCGTCGGCGACGGGACCGACGCGGCGATGTTCACCGGCGGGCTCGACCTGCAGCAGGGCCGGTGGCAGCCCTTCTGGCACGACGTGGAGGCCCAGGTGCGGGGACCGGCGGTGCAGGCCCTGTTCGACGCCTTCCGCGACATGTGGGGCGAGATCAAGCGGCGCCCCGTGGCGCACCTCACGATCACGCCGCCCAGCGGGACGGCCGTCACCCTGGACAGCCACTCCACCGGGATGCCCGATCTGCCCGCCCGGAGCCTCGGGCCCGCCACGCCGTCCAAGATGCACGTGCAGAGCGGGCTCACCCTGCCGCAGTTCAACATCGCCACCGTCAGCAGCCTGGCCGGCAGCGGCAATCAGTTGCCGTCCAACTCGCCGCTGAGCTACGCGCCCAGCGGCCGCTTCGACATCAAGACGATCTGGAACAAAGGCATCAACGGCGCGCAGACCTACATCTACGCCGAGGACCAGGCCTTCACGTCCGCCGAGATC
>JACQTN010000029.1 GCA_016210785.1 Armatimonadota bacterium | reverse complement strand
CTCAAGGACCGGGGCGTCATCGCGCTGGCCAACGGCGGCAAGGAGGGGTGGACGCTCGAGGTGGCGATGGGCGTGCTCGCCCCCAGCTTCTACGGCGGGAACGACTTCTTCAACAAGGTGATGCGCGGCGACACCACCTTCAAGGACCCGCGCTTCACCAATGCCCTCGGGAGGCTGCTGGAGGTGCGGCCGTACCTGCCGCCGGGCTTCATGGGCGTCGGCTACGCCGACATGCAGCAAGTCTTCATCAACGAGCAGGCGGCGATGTTCGTCGGCGGCATCTGGGAACTGGGCTTTTTCGAGAAGCAGAACCCCAATTTGAAGATGGACATCATGCGCGGCCCGGCGGCCAAGGCCGGTGATGTGCCGGTCGTCTCCAACTACGCCGACGGGAACTACGGGATCAACGCGAAGACCCGCCACCCGGACGCCGCGGTCAAGTTCATCCGGTGGACCGCCACGCGGGAGTTCGGGCAGATGTTCCACGACAAGCTCAAGCAGCTCTCCGCGGTGCCCGGCGTGCAGATCAAGGACCCGCTGCTGCGGAAGGTGCAGCAGTGGGATCAGCACTCCACGCCCTACGTGATGCTGGTGGGCTTCCGGTGGCAGGCGCCCACCGGGTCTACGCTGATCCAGAGCGCGCTGCAGGGGATGATGTCGGACAAGCTGACGCCGGCGCAGGTCGGCGACATTGTCCACCGCGGCCTGGCGACCTGGTACGAGCCGTTCCGGGGGAAGTAGCCCCGAGCGCGGTCTCTCTCTCCCGAACCCCCTCTCCCCGTCACCGGGGAGAGACTCTCTATGTCAAGAGGCTGGGGCCAAATGAGCGGCCCGCGCCCTGAGAAAGATGGTCTCGTCATAAGGCCGGCGGTCTCGGCGCATGGCGATGATGATGCGCAGCCAGACGTTGGCCAGCATGCGTACGGTCTCCGCGTGCTTCTTACCGCGGGCCCGAGCCCGGGCGTAATACTCCTTGGCCCAGGCACACCACCGGATGCTGCTGAAGGCAAAGTGCCACAGGGTCTCGCGCAAGGGATGAATGCACGCACGGCGAACACGAACAATGCGGGTGGTGCCGCTCTGGCGAGTCACGGGAGCGGTACCGGCTTCGCACTGGGCGATCGCGGCGTCAGAGCACCGGTCGCCATTGTCGCCCAGTTCACCCACCATCCTGGCGGCGGTGATCTCAGCAGCCCCGGGCAGGCTCTGATAGAGCGCGCCGTCAGGATGGGTTTTCAACACCCGCCGAATCTCCGCCTCGTACGCCGCGATCTGGTCGTCCAGCGTCGCCAGCTGGCACGCCAGCGTGACCGCCAGGCGCGCCTTCGTGCGGATGACGACGGGCGGGATCTGGAAGGTCCGCTGGTGCAGGGTCCGATGGATCTCCTCAGCCTTCGCCGCGGCGCCCGGGTAATGGTGCCGCCGCAGCAGGACCTCCAGGCGCCGGCGGGGCGCTTTACGCAGCGCCTCCAGGGTCGGGAAGGCCTGGAGCGCGGCCAGCGCCGTGGGGCACTGGGGATCGTCAAACAGGGTGAGGAATTCCGGGAAGTAGGCCTTCAGACAGGACGTGAGCTGATTGCTCAACATCGTGTGGGTGCGGACCAGTTCGGCGCGATCCCGAGTCAGGGTCCGCAACTCCTGCGCGGTCTCGGAATCCGGCCGGATGGGGCGGTAAAGCGCTCGGTCCGTCCGCAGGAGGGTGGCCAAGACCCAGGCATCCTGCAGGTCCGACTTGGCCCCGGCCACACGGAAGCGCTCGCGGTGGCGCTCAACCGCCTTGGGGTTGATGGCGTAGACGGTAAAGCCCTGGTCCAGCAAGGCCCCCACCAGAGGCCCCTGGCGGGTTTCCAGGGCGACGCAGACGTCCTGCGGGGTGGCGGCATGCGTGCGGATCACAACGATCAGATGGTCCAGCCCTTCTGCGGTATGGGCGACGCTGCCGCTGGTCAGTACCGTGCCAGCCTCATCCATGAGGCAGTAGGTATGGGACGCATCGGCCCAATCAATGCCGACCAGGACCACTCTGTCTCACCTCCCGGTGTGTGTTTTGAGTCGCCCAAGCGTGGCGCGGCCACAGCCTTCTATGGAGCGGCGCTCCGACGCGTCTCCCTATTGGTGGTCTCGGCCACGCGCCTCCCCGGGAGAGATAGTCTCTCCAGAGCGGTCGAGCCGCGAGGGCCGGGAGATCTTCCCCCGGGGAAGGGCGACTCTCATGGTACTGTCAGTATCATTTTGACATAGAAGGGTCGGGGTGAGGGCACAACTCCCTCTCCCCCTGCGCGAGGCTAGGGGGCCGGGCAGAACTCCCTCTCCCCCCTGGAGGCAGGGGGCAGGACCCCTCTCCCTCTGGGAGAGGGCGCCGCGGAGTCGGTGAGCGCGGCCGAGTAAAGCACCTTGCACGGCCATAGCACGTGCCGGGGTGAGGGTTGCGTATCACCCCTCCGCTCCCGTCCTCAGCCTCTCCAGCGCCGCCGTAAGATCTTCCGGCAGCGGCGCCTCGAACCCCACCCGCTCCCCCGTGCCCGGATGGTCGAAGGCCAGCCGGTACGCGTGCAGCGCCTGCCGCTCCAGCCCCACCGCATTGCGCCGCCAGCCGTACACCGGGTCCCCCGCCACGGGATGCCCGATGTGCGCCATGTGCACCCGGATCTGGTGCGTGCGCCCCGTCTCCAGCGACGCCTCGATCAGCGTGTACTCCCCGAACCTCTCCAGCACCCGGTAGTGCGTCACGGCGCGCCGGCCGCCCGGCACCACCGCCCTCCGCTTCCGGTGCACCGGGTGCCGTCCGATGGGCGCGTCCACCATCCCCTGCTCCGGCGCCACGGTCCCGTGCACCAGCGCCAGGTACCGGCGGGATACGCTGCGCGCGGCAATCTGCGCCTGCAGCGCCCGCAGCGCCGCGTCGTGCTTGGCGACCACCAGCAGCCCCGAGGTATCCTTGTCCAGCCGGTGCACGATCCCCGGCCGCAGAACGCCCCCCACCCCCCGCAGGTCCGGGTTCCGGGCGATGATGGCGTTCACCAGCGTACCGCCCGGACGCCCCGCGCCGGGGTGCACGGTCAGCCCCGCGGGCTTGTGGATGACAAGTATGTCGCCGTCCTCGTAGATCACGTCCAGGGCGAGCGGCTCGGGGGTCAGGTCGGAGGGCTCGGGCGGCGGGACCGTGACGCTGATCACGTCCCCCGGGCGCACGCGGCGGCTGGCCCGCCGGACCGTACCGTTCACCGCCACCAGGCCCCCGGCAATCAGGGCCTGGAGGCGGGAGCGGGAGAAGGTGTGCAGCCGCGCGGCCAGGTAGGCGTCCAGGCGGACGCCGCCCGGCGGCTCGACGGTCAGGGTGAGGCGGTCTTCAGGAGTCCTTCGACTCCGTGCCACGTGTCGCGTGCTTGCAATGGGTTCGCATCTACCGCGCTCGCCGACTCACGGCGCGTCCTGAGCCTGTCGAAGGACAGTGCCGCAGGACGAACGTCGCTCAGGACAGGGGCTAGCCCTGGGACTCGCGAACTCCTCAACACATCGTCGAGTTTCTTCCTTGCCCGTGGAGCCGTCTCCCGACGTCTTGAGGGGTTCAGGCACCCGGCGCTCCGTCGCCCATGGCGGGCCCCGTCCCCGCGGCGGGTCGTCGCTTACCCAGGATGCTCATGCCGGTCAGGGCCACCAGCGCCACCACCGCGCAGACCAGCTGCATGGCGGTGACGGACCCGAAGACCGGCTGCGTCTCCACGAAGATCTCGACGACCCCGCGGGCGACGGCGTGCAGGAAGAGGAAGGTGATGAAGAGATACCCGGGCGCGTGCGGGCGCGCGGCCAGGCTGCGCAGGACCAGGTAGATGCCCAGCGCGGCGACGAGCAGGTAGAGCTGGGTGGGATGGCGTTTCTCGAAGAACATGTCCACGGCCCAGGGCAGCCCGGTCGGCTTGCCGTTGAAGAGCCCGTGCAGCAGCGCCCCGATCATCGCCACCGCGTACCCCACCGCCAGGGCCGGGGCGATCAGGTCCAGTAGCGCCCCCAGGCTGATCCTGCGGCGGGTGGCGTAGACAAACGCCACCACCAGTCCCCCCACCACCGCCCCGTAGAAGGTCAGGCCGGAGTCGCGCCAGATCGTGATCACGGACCCCGGATTCTGCGCGAAGGTCTTGAGGTTGGTCACCACAAACCCCAGGCGGCCCCCCACGATCCCGCCGATGATCATGTAGAGCCCCACGTCCAGCATCTCCGCCGGGTCGATGCCCAGGGTGGCGGCCCGCCGCCGCACCATGCTGATGCCGATCAGGAACGCCAGGAGCAGGAAGAGGCCGAAGGAGGAGATGGGAAACGGCCCGAGCTGGAAGAGGACGGGTTTCATCGGTCACCCCCTAAGACGCTGCGTGGGTAACGGCGCGAACGTGGCACACCCGCACCGGGTCGCGCGCGCCCAACGGCGGAAGAGTTCGCATGATTGCAGGCCGGGTCCCGGAAGACGCGCTGTGCCCGAGAGGACCCCAAAACGGTCAGGCATCCGGTTGCCGGCCGCGGGTGCGGAAGATCAGGGTGTAGAAGAGGCACCCGCCCCCCACCACGATCGCCACGTCGGCCAGGTTGAAGACCGGCCAGACGCGGAAGTCCAGATAGTCGATCACGTGTCCGAACCGCAGGCGGTCGATGAGATTGCCAGCCGCCCCGCCCAGCATCACGGCCAGACCGAGCCGGGAGAGCGGGCTGTGCCGCCACCGATCCCTAGTGTAGAGGAGGAGCAAGATGGCGGTCAAGGCGCTGGCGAAGGCGCGGATGCCGCCGGCCTGCTGAAAGAGGCCGAAGGCGACGCCGGGGTTGGTGACGTGCGTGAGGTAGAAGACATCCGGGAGAACGGGCAGTGAGGCTCCCAGGGGGATGCGTGCGGCGACGGCGGCCTTGACGCCCTGGTCGATGGCCGCAACAGCCAGGGCGAGCAGGGTCAGTACCGCCGCTCCTCTTCGGCTTTGCAGGGCACGCAGAGCTTGGCCCACGGGAGGGCCTTCAGCCGCTCGGCGTCGATGGAGCGGCCGCAGCGGTCGCAGGCGCCATACGTCTTGTCCTGAATCTTGACCAGGGCATCCTCCACCTGCTTGAGGAGGTCCTGGATGCTGGACTCCACGGCCAGCCCCTTCTCGCGCTCAAAGGTGTCGGCCGCGAAGTCGGTCAGGTCCTCGTCGTAGCCCTCGAAGTTCATCCCGGTCCGCTCCCCGGGGGAAACCACCACCTCACGTTCGAGTTCCCGCAGCTCGTTCACCAGGCGCTTCCGCTCGCCCTCCAGGACGCG
>JACQTN010000245.1 GCA_016210785.1 Armatimonadota bacterium | reverse complement strand
CCTTTCAGGATCGCAGGAACCGCCGCTCGAGTTCGGCCCGCTTTGAGATCACGACGTCATCCTGCGCAAAGTAGATATCGGCAGGGTTGTTGAAATAGACGATGGGACACTCCCAGGTGACACACAACCGGAATCCACCCGCCGATGCGTGGACCCTCAGGTGGTCCCGGACGTGCTCCTGCAGCATGACGCGATCCACGGGCCATCCCGGCCGCGAACAGAACGCACAACGGTCCTCCCGGCAGGCTGCGGCCAGCGTTATCGCAGGAGGACCGAATCTGCGGCAGAGCGGGCAGGTGCAGAGCCCGTCATCCCGGTGTTGGCTCTCCCCGCGCGTCATCCCGGACCCCTCTGCCGCCGGCTCTCCTCCCCCAGACCACTCGCGTGACACAGCGGCGTCCGTCCCCCCTCAGGAGATCTGGAGGCATGCAAAGATATGCTCCGCGTTCGCCGTCATCATCCCCTTACCCAGTGCCAGCAACTCCCTCACCCTGGGGTCGGCCACCCGATAATACACGTGACGCCCGACCGGGCGCGTTGCCACGAGCCCGCACCAGCGCAGACAGGCGAGATGGCTGCTGACCCGGCCCTGCGGTGAACCCAGGAGGTCGACCAGCTCGCCGACGGTGTGTTCTCCTTCCAGCAGGCACTCCAAGATACGCAGCCGTGTCGGATCGCCCAGCCCGCGATAGAATTTTGCCAGCAGCACGATGCGCAGGCCGTCTTCGGGGCGCCCCACCGCCTCCCGCCGTGACCTGAATGCCGTCGCCATCTGATGCCCCTGTCCTTTCCTCACCGGTTCCACGCGCGGGCGGTCGATGGACGCTCGGCCTGCACAGACCGCAACCGTCGCAGCCTTCGCCGCAGGACTACCACCAGGGCGATCGCGATGAGACCCCCCAGGATGGCCACGGCCCACCGCTGGATGACGCTAGCCACCACCGCCAGCCCGCCGGCTCCCAGCAACGCGACCAGCACCAGGCCGCCGCAGCAGACGAGGTGGGCCACCACCAGGCCGAGGCCTGCTCTCGAGGACACAGGCTCCTCCCTTGCTATCAGAATATATACACCTATTCGTATATTAGTCTAATCTGCACGATCTGTCAAGGGCGAACCTGTGTGTAACTTGTGAACAATGTGATTGATCCTCTGCGCCCGTACTGTCCGACGGGCAAGCTCCTGTCGCGCCCAGGGGGGCCTTGCCTCAGCACCGGTCACCCAGCAAACCGCGCGAAACAAATGCCACCCGGCAGACGGTCACCTTGACTCCGCGTGCGCAGTAGCAACCGATAGGCTACCAAAGAGACAACCGCCCCGGAGACGCCTTGCACCTCCGGGTCAGCGCCCAATGCTGGGCGTACCCAAAACACCGAGGACCCGCACATCGCGGGACCCCCGGGGACTCTCGCGCGAGCCGGAACTTACCAGCTGTACAGCAGCTGGACGCGGGTGACGGTCGCCAGTTCGCGCTTCCCGGCGCCGGTGTCCGCGTCCGCGAAGATATACCGCAGCAGCAACTCGGTCCCGGCGGCCAGCGGGTAGGTCGCGATCAGGTCGTATTCCGACCACGACCGGCCGTTAGACGGGAACTCGCCGCTGGCGTACAGCAGGCTGACGTTCCACTTCTGCCAGGGCTTGAAGGCGAGCGTGAAGTTGAAGCCCTTCAGGTCACCCAGGGCTTTGACGGCGAAGGCCAGATCCTCCGCTCCGCCGAACCACGGCGTGAACTGCGGGTTGAAGTTCTGGTAGCCGACCGTGAGGACCGGCGACCCGGGGGTGACCCAGCCCAGCTTGGCCAGGTCCAGCATCAGCCGGACCTCGTAGCCGGACTGGTTCACGCCGGTGTTGGTGGTGCCGGTGTGGTTCCACTGCGCCCACTCGGCCACCAGGTTGACGCCGGGGAAGAACGCCCACTGGATGTCCGCGCCCCAGCCGTCGCCGTTGATGTTGTCCGCGCGGACAAACCCGGGACCGCCCAGCACCGCGGTCTGGGAGACGAACCCGAGGGGGTCCCAGGTCACGAAGAACAGCCCCCCGTGGGCGTCAGACCGCACGTAGTTGAGGCCGAGCGTCAGGGAGTCCCCGCCCAGGATCTTCCCCTCGGCGCGGCCGGCGTACAGGTCCCAGCCGCCGGCGTTGGCACCACCCATGACGCGCGCGCCGATCGTCGTGAAGTTCCAGCCGACGAGCCTGAACTTCGCCACCGCGGCGTCGATAGAGTACTGGAAGTTGCTGATCTGCCCCCAGGCATCATCGTCAGTGTTCAGGAGCAGACCGATCGGGCCCAGGGTGATACCCTGCTGCCGCCCGATCCGCAGGGAGACCGGGATGCCAAACGGGTCGCGGATGTCGAAGTGCGCCTTGTCGAACGCGATGGCCCCCTGGCCAGGGAAGTCGCTGGAGGCGTTCAACTGGGTCGTGGTGCGGCTGATGCCCGCCGGCAGCGTCGTAGGACCGCCCGCGGCGGTCGCCGCTACGTGGGTGGACAACCGCACCGTCGCCGACGCCTGTGGCGAGACCTGGCCCACGAACTGCACCCGGGTGCGGATGCGGTTCCGCCAGAACAGCGTCGGGTTGCTCGCCTTGTTCACGCCGGCGGTATCGGGCAGCGGGAACCGGCGCGCCTCGAACCGGAACCGGATGTTGCCGGTGACCTTGGTGTTGTCGAGCTTGGCCTTGATGGCCTGCAGCTCGTCCTCAATGGCGTTGACCCGGACGCCCAGCGCGGTGAGCTCCGCGCTGAAGTCGCGAATCAGCCGCTCCAGCCGGGCCACCTCTCGGCGCAGCAGGGCGGTCGTCGCCGCGATGTTGCGGGCGTTGGCCGCCACCGCCGCGTTGGTCCGGTTCAGGTCGGCCCGGCCGACCTCGGGCCGGGGCGCCGGCGGAGGAATCTGCGCGGCAATGGCCTCGACCCGCGCCAGCAGCCGGGCCACGATCATCGCCGCCTCGTACCGGGTCATCGCCCGGTCGCCCTTGAACGTGCCGTCCGGATAGCCCTCGATGAGCCCCTTCGCCGCCAGCTCGGCAATCGCGTCGTACGCCCAGTGATCGGTGGGCACGTCCGCGAACGGCTGCGCGAAGGCCGGGACTCCCAGGAACAGCACGAGCGAAAGCGAGATCGCTGCTGCGATCTTCTTCAACTCGTCGTACCCCCTTTGGTCTGTGTTCGGGCCGTCAGCCCTGGGGGGTCCGCTGGAGTGGTCGTGTTTCCTCCCTCGTGCCACCACGGACCTCTGGCCCGTTTTCCCCCATCGCCCTGGCTGTCCCCGACCGCCCCTCCCATCACCTCCTCCCCGGTCGGGCGCTCTGAGGGGTTTCCCCGATGGATGCCTCGCTGACACGGCCGCGCTGCTACAAAGTGCCCCCCTGTCGCTGCTGTCGGGACCTAATCAACGGTTACCCGCCACCTACCGTCTGCCTCACGCGCCATCGGCGTAGCGGTCACGTCCCACCCGTTGAGGTCGCCCGCCTGGCTGACGGGCCGAGCCCGGGGCGCACAATGGGCCGGGAGGACAAACTCGACCCCTGCGTTTCCCCTCACCTCGCTACCCGAGTCTGCGATTAGTCCGACTGCCCGCTCCGGCAGTCTTGCATTATCAGTACATTTGGAAATAGTCCCCCTGACAAGGGCCGTCCGGTGAAATTTTCGGTGCAATTTCGGTGACAACGCCGCCGCAGCAAACGAGGTGAGCGACCAGACCGACGCCTGCTTGTGAGGTCACGCCCCGTCACGGTTCCAAATGTATTCGTCTATGCGTATATTAGTCCCAAATGGGGCCCGCGTCAAGACGTGAGGTTGTGCATAACATTGTGATCACTGTGGATCGGCGCCTGAATTCTGTTTTGACGACATTGTGAGGGCGCCCGCGGCGGGCACGAAATAAATGCCAGCCTGGGCCCGTTACTAGCCGTTGGGCATCACAGCGCCCCCAAATATCAGAGGAAAGGAGGGATATCACCATGCGGTATCTACTGGCTACTGTGCTGGTCGCGGCTGCACTCCTTGCCGGGAGCACAGGAGCGGCGTTCGCCGGCCGGGGCGATGGCTCCGACGCGCCTGCGGCCGAGCCGAAGGTCACTGTCAGCAGCAGCGGTTCCCCACTGTTCGGCACCGATGAACCGGTCCGCGCTGTCACCGGCGTGAGCATCACCAGCGACACCCCCGACAACAAGCGCAATCTCGCCCGCTAGGGCGGCAAGGCCGGGCGACACCCCCGCCGGACACCGGGAAACCAGTGCCGGCGGGGCGACGTGTTTGCGAGGCGCCCACCCGAGCGCGTGACCCCACCACGAGCACTCTGGGGGCGCAACAACCCCTGTGTGTCTCCTCTGCGCGGCCGCTGCCAAACCGCGCCCGGGCGGGCCCCGAAGCGTGGCTGTCGGAACCCGCCCACGGGCGTCACCATCCTGCCACGTCGTGTGCGTTCCCCTGTCTGCACCCGCTTCAGGATCGGGTGCTGCCGCCCCTTGTTCCGCCGCCTCCCTTAGCCCGCCTTCGACATCATCATCTGCACCATCTGCCGCACGTTAGGAGACAGTTGAGGCATGATCGCCTGGGTCAGCTCCATCTCCTTGCGCATCATGTCCTGACCCATCTCCTGCAGGACCCCCATGTGCGTCATCATCAGCGCGCTCCGCTGGCCCTCGGTCAGCTCCGCCAGCACCTCGAACCGCGTCCGGAACAGCTTCTTCTTGTCCTCATCCGGCAGGGGCATGACCCCCTCCATCATCGCCTGCATGGCCCGCTTCCGCTCCATGTCGGGCATCTGGGCAAACATGCCCAGCCGCTCCTTCAACATCGTCTTGCGCTGGGCGTCGGGCATCCGCGCCAATGACGCCGCCATGTCCCGCATGGCTGACGCCGTCATCGGCATCTCCTCCCGCATGCCCATCCTCGCGTGGGCCGGCGCCTCTGCCGCGGCCTCCGAGCGTGCCTTGAGGATGACTGCGGAGAGGATGATGATGACGATCCCGAAGATCACGTCGTTCCACACCGCCCGTCCGCTGGAACCCAGCACGAAGGGCGCGATGATCAGCCAGACTCCGACGAGCCCGTTCACGTACACCCACGTCTGCATCCCTGATTCCTCCCTCAGACCCGCCCCGCGG
>JACQTN010000244.1 GCA_016210785.1 Armatimonadota bacterium | reverse complement strand
GCCGCGCGATCGTCGCCGCGGTCCGGCACCGCCAGCAGGTGATCCCGCACGGGCCCGGCGACGTGAAACGACCCGGTGACGCAGATCAGATCCCCCGCGGCGGCCGTGCGCAGGGCAAACTCCACCGCGTTCACGGGGTCCTCCACCACCTCGACCGCCGCACACCAGGGGCGGAACGCGGCGGCCACCGCGGAGGCAGGTTGGGCGCGCGGGTCGTGGGCGCGCGTCGCCACCACCGTGGCCGCGCGCGGCCCAATGATACGGGCCATCCCGTCCAGGTCTCTGCTGCCCAGCAGGCCGATGACCAGCACGACGCGCTGCCCCGGGAACGTCTCGTCCAGCGCGGCCCGCAGCGCTCGAAACGACACCGGGTTATGGGCCACGTCCACGATCACGGTCGGCCGGTGCCGGACGATCTCGATGCGCGCCGGCCACCGCAGACTGGCCAGGCCGGAGCGGACGGCGGCTTCAGCAACGGCAAACCCTGCGGCGGCCAGGGCCTCCACGGCGCCCACGGCCACGGCGGCGTTGAGGGCCTGGTGCCGGCCCACCAGCGGCACGAACAGGTCGCGGTAGACCTGCCTCTCCCCCCACACGGTGACGTGCACACCCGCCGGGGAAGACCGCTCTGTCCGGTAGCGGATATGCCGGCCGACGCGGATCAGGCGCGCGCCCCGCACCGCGGAGGTCTGCTCCAGAACCTCCAGGGCGGGGACACGCTGGGTCGCGGTGACCACCCTCCCCCGCGGCCGGATGATCCCGGCGTCCTCCATGGCAATCTGGCGGAGCGTGGTGCCCACCAGCTCCGCGTGATCGTAGTCGATGGTGGTGATCACCGACACCCGCGGCTCCACCACGTTGGCGGCATCGAGGCGCCCGCCGATACCCACCTCGACCACGGCCAGATCCACGGCCCGCCGCGCGAAGTGGCAAAACGCCAGGGCCGCGGCCACCTCGAAGTAGGTCGGCGGCCAGCCCGGGCCGCCCTGGCCGCGGATCACCGCATCCCGAACCTCACCCGTGAGGGCCGCGAGATCGTCCGGCGGGATCATCTCGCCGTCCACGCGGATGCGCTCGCGGAAGTCCACCAGGTGAGGCTTGGTGTACAGACCCACCCGGTAGCCGGCGGCCTGCGCCATGGCCGCGATCATGGCGCAGGTGGATCCCTTTCCCTTGGTGCCCGCCACCAGCACGGCCGGGAACTGCCGCTCGGGATGGCCCAGCAACCGGCACAGGTGGCGCATCCGCTCTAGCTTGAGCGGGGCGTACTGCGGCACGCCGCGCGGCCGGCCCGTGAGCAACCCGAAGATGTAATCGATCGCCTCGTCGTAGGTCATCGCGGCCGCCCGGTCTCCTGCTGGCGCACGCGGGGCGGAGGCAGCACGACCAGTTCGCCGTCCAGCACCACGGTGCCGTCCTGGTTCTTACACGTGGCGCGCAACCGCGCCCGGCCCCGCGACGGCATCACCTCCGCCACCTCCACGAAGGCGGTGATGGCGTCGCCCGGCCGCACCGGCGCGGTGAAGTGGAACCGTTGCTGCTCCAGGATCGTGCCGGCGCCCGGCAGTCGGGTGCTGATCACCGCCAGCACCAGGCCCGCGGTCAGAATCCCCGGCGCGATCCGGCCGCCATACCGGCTGTGCGCGGCATACGACTCGTCGACATACAGCGGGTTGAGATCTCCCGTCATACCCACGTAGAGGTGGATGTCCGTCTCGGTGACGATCTTGGTGATGGCAGCGCGATCGCCCGCCGCCAGCTCGTCCACCGTCTTCCCCAACACCGCTCCTGCCATGGGGCCCACCTCCCGTCAGCACACCCCGGAAAATGCTGCGCAGCCGCGCGCCTTCGTCGCACCGGACCTCTCACGCCGCCGGCTGGGGCTGGAGATACCCCTCGGCGTAGATCTCCTGGTTCAACAGAATGCTGGCGGTCCGCAGCGCGTCCATCAGATCGCGGTCCAGCGGGTCCGCGATGGCCGCGTCCACCCCCAGGGCCATGGCCATGACCAGATAGGTGCGGTTGATGAGCGGACGGTTGGGCGCACCCTGGGAGACGTTGCTGAGCCCGATCAGGATGTGCGGCGGCGGCTGGCACAGGGAGCGAAACGCGCCGATGGCCTCCAGGGCCTCCCGGCATTGATCCTGCGCCGCGCTGACCGGCAGCACGATGGGATCCAGGTACAGGCGGTCGGTGGGCAGGCCCGCCTCCACGGCCGCCGCCACGATGCCGAGCGCGATCTCGGCCCGCGCCGCCGCGTTGCGGGGAATGCCCCGCTCGTCAATCGTCAGCGCGATAAGACTCGCCCCGAACTCCTGCGCCAGCGGCAGCAGGGCATCCAGCCTCTCCCGGGCGCCGGTGGTGGAGTTGATGATGGCCCGCCCCCGGCACGCCCGCAGCCCGGCAGCGACGACGGCGGGCTTGGGGCTATCCATGGAAAGCGGCACGTCCACCGCCTCCTGCACCGTCTGCACCAGCCAGGTCATCACCTCTGCGGGGTCATCCCCGGTGGGCCCGGTGTTCAGATCCAGCGCCTGCGCGCCCGCGGCCACCTGCCGGCGGGCCAGGTCGGCAATGGCGGCGGCGTCGCGTTCCCGGATGGCGCGGGCCACCGACCTGAACATTCCGTTGATGCGCTCGCCGATGACAAACATCGCCAGCCTCCTATTCACCCCGGGAATTCGCGCGCGAATTCCCGAAGACCCCGAATCCGCTATGCCGCCGACCCCTTCGTCAGTTCAGTGATTGTGCGCCTGACCGTCGCCGCCGTCTCCGGGTGCACCAGCACCACCATGTCCGCGCCCGCCTGCAGGAAGGCGGCGGCGGTGGCCGCCTCCCACGCGGGACCGCGGAGTGCCTCCGCGCCCCACGCCGGCATCGCGCCCTCCGGGAGCCGGGCCTCCTTGGCCTTCCACGCCTCCTCGCCCACGACCGCCAGCATGGGCTGCGACAGCATCCGGTCGCCCTGCAGCCCGGCCAGCCGGATGCGCTCCATGATGGAGTACTCGTACTCCAGCCCGTATCCCAGCGACGCGTTGCCGGGATGGAGGACAATGCGATCCGCGGACAGGCCCATCTCGGTGATCAGGATGTTGAGCTGCTTCTGGATGTTGACGTCGATGGGCGCCTCCGCCAGCACGTTGTGGCCGTCGGCCAGGCAGGCCACCACCAGCGTCTTGTAGTTCTCGGGCACGGCCATGCCCACCAGGCACCGCTCTCCCCTGGCCGCTTCGGTGACCCGCGGCCAGACCTCGTTGTCCTTGTCGGCGTGGCCGCACCCCAGGATGATCAGCGGGACCGGCACGGCCTGGAGCACGGCCCGCACCGTGGCCGCGGCCTCGTCGGGGGACGCATCCTTCCACTCGGGGTGCGGCGCCTGCAGGCGCAGGCACACCAGGTCGGCCCCGCAATCCTCCACGCACTTGCGGGCCCAGTCCGCGGGCGACGCCAGCACGTCGGCCAGCGGTGCGCGCAGGTGCTCGGGCCAGTCCGGGGGCACGACATCCATGACCTCCATGGCCACCAGGGGCGGGTGCGGACTGGGGGCGTCGCCCGGCAGGAAGGGGAGCGCGCCGTGCCCGCCCAGGGTCACCGTGCGGGCGCGCGTGCCGCCTTCCGCGGCGGTGGCGCCGATGGTGATGGTGAAAATCTTCCCCGGCCAGGTCTCCTTCACCAGCTCCAGGCTCACGGGATCAGCCTCCGCCTCGTTGTGCGTCCATGTGACATTTGCTAAGTCTCCCCGGACTCACGGCGCCTCCGTCTCATTCTGCGTGCGCGTAACGCTGGCTAAGTCTCCCCGGACTCACGGCGCTTCCGTTTCAGTCTGCGTGTGCGTCACGTTGCCTAAGTCTCCCCGGACTCACGGCGCCTCCGTCTCATTCTGCGTATGCGTCCGCGGCCACCATCCTCCGCGACACCAGCTCACTCAGCGCGACCAGCGCTTCGGTATCCAGGTAGCCGGCCACCGACGCGTCGAACACCACCGAGGCGCTGGGACGAAACTCCTCGTCGCCGCGCCACAGCACGCAGGCGATGGACACGCGCGGCAGCGCGGGGATGGACACGGCCACGTCGCCCAGCGCCATCGGCTCGCCGCCCAGCGCCCTGGCGGCCTCCAGCAGCCGCTCGGGGTGCGGCCCGAAGGCGTGCAGGATGGGCTGCACCACCCGCCCGTGGAACGATGACAGGTAGCCGAGCCCGCCCGGCAGTTGCTCGAAGGAGACCCAGCGCCCCTCGGGCTCGCACCCGGTGGAGTCCAGCAGGTAAAGCAGCAGGAGGATGGCCAGGTGGACGTCAACCGGGGCGCCGTCCACGTCCGCGACGGTACCCTCCGGGTACCCGATGCGGTACTCGCGCCCGGCGCACCGCAGCCCGATGGTGCGATCATCGACTCGCACGGCCCCGCTGCGTTCCACCAGGCTCTCCAGATCGCGTCCCTTGAGCTTGACGCGCAGCCCCTCATAGGTCGGCGCGTAGACGCTCATCGCCGGACTCCTCCGGCCGTCTGCACCGACGCCAGGATCTTGCCTACCGCCTGCACCGCCGGCGCGTCGTCGGGCAGATCCACTAGCGGCCGGCCCTCCAACTCGCACGCGGCCACCAGCGGATCCTCGGGCACGAACCCGGCCAGGTGGAGCCCATCGGCGCGCAGCGCCTCCTCCACCGGCGCGGGCAGACGCTCGGCGCGGTTGATCACCAGGTGCATCTCCCGCACGGAGAGGTTCAGCTCATCCACCAGGGCGCGGATGCGGCGCGCGGCCCGGAGCCCGGCATTGCTGGCATCGCTGACGATGAAGAGCAGATCCACGTCGCGCGTCGTGCGCCGGCTGAGGTGCTCCATGCCCGCGGCGTTGTCCATCACCACGTAGGGGTAGGCGCCGGTCAGGCGGTCCAGGTGCTCCCGCAGCAGGTGGTTGGCGGCGCAGTAGCAGCCGGCCCCTTCGGGTCGCCCCATGTTGATCAGGTCGACGCCCTGCCCTTCCGCCAGGCAATCCGCCAGCTGGTATTCCAGGTAGACGGTCCGGGGCGTGTTGGCAGGGACGTTGCGCATGCCCTTGGTGTCATCCAACACGTCGGAGACGGACCTGGAGGGTACGAGCCCCAGCGCGGCATCGAGACAGGTATTGGGATCGGCGTCCACCGCCAGGATCGGCGTGCGCCCGGCGCGGCGTAGCGCGCGGACGATGAGCCCCGCCAGGGTCGTCTTGCCCGTGCCGCCCTTCCCGGCCACCGCGATGACGAACGGCATCTCTCACCCACGCCTCCGTTTCAGTCTGCGTGTGCGTAACGTTGTCTAAGTCTCCCCGGACTCACGGCGCCTCCGTTTCAGTCTACGTACGCGTCACGTTGCCTAAGTCTCCCCGGACCCACGGGGCCCTACTGCTGCGGCGTCCCCAGCTCCGCACAGGCCCGCGGGAAGCGAGCGCTGTCGGTGTGGGGCAGGAACATGGCCGACACGTACTCCTCCATGAACGCCGCGTCGGTGCTGAGCTCGCGATAGGTCATCATCTGCGCCACGTCGGCGGCGTGTCGCCACACCTCGTAGGAGAGCAGCGCCATCCGGGCGCCGGTCACCGAGCCGTTGCCGATGAAGGTCACCCGCTCCGGCGGAAGATCGGGCAGCAGGCCCAGCAGGATCGCCTTCCTGATGTCCAGGTAGGTGCCGAAGCCGCCTGCCACGTACACCCGCTGGATCTCCTGCATCTCGATGCCCAATCGACGGGCCAAGAGCGACGCGCCCGCGTAGACCGCCGCCTTGGCGCGCAACAGGTTCTCGATGTCCGCCGCGGTCAGCACGATGTCGCGTCCGGCGGCGCTGGCCGGCGCCGGCACCACCAGCACCTCCAGGCCGTCGGGGCCCTCGCGCACGCGGGGCGCGCCGGGCCGCGGCCGGCCGGCCCGGTCGATGATGCCGGCGCGGAGCAACTCCGCCAGCAGGTCCACCAGCCCGGAACCGCAGAGGCCGCGGGGCCTGGCGCCGCCCACGGTAGCCCAGGTGAGCGTGCCGTCCGGGGCGATCTCCACGCGCTGGATCGCCCCCCGCGCGGCCCGCATGCCCCAGCTGATGCCGCCCCCCTCGAAGGCCGGCCCGGCGGAGCAGGCGCAGCAGGCCAGGAAGTCCCGGTTGCCGATGACCGTCTCGCCGTTGGTGCCGGCGTCGATGAGCATGGAGAGTTCCTCGGTCCGGTCCATGCCCGCGGCCAGCACGTCGGCGGTGATGTCGCCGCCCACGTAGCTGCTCACGCCCGGCATGGCGGCCGCCAGGCCGCGGCGGTGGATGCGCAGGCCCACGTCAGCCGCAGCGCAGGTGAGCGGTGCCGTCACCACGGGGGTGTAGGGCTCGCGGCGAATCTCCGCCGGCGGCAGGCCCAGGAGCAGGTGCAGCATGGTGGTGTTGCCGGCGCAGACCGCGGCCACGATCTCGTCGCGGCCCACCCCGTGCGCCCGGGCCAGCCCCCCGATCAGCAGGTTGATGGTGTCGAGGGCTGCCGTGCGCAGCCGCTCCAGACCGCCGGGCTCGCCCGCATGGATGATGCGGGAGATCACATCGTCGCCGTAGGCAATCTGGCGGTTGAGGGCCGCGGTGGCGCCCAGGGTGGTTCCGCGGCAGAGGTCCACCAGGTGGACGACGATGGTCGTGGTGCCCACGTCCACCGCCACGCCGTACGCTCTGGGCGCACCCGCGCCCGGCAGCAGGTCGATGAGATTGAAGCCGCCGTCCGCCCGCCCCAGCAGCGCCGTGACGTGCCAGCCGGCCTCCCGCACCATCTGCGGGAGCGTGCGCAGGACTTCCATGGGAACGGTGACCTCGCGGATGTTGCGCTGCCGGCGCAGCTCGCGGGTCAGGCGGTGGAGGTCGCTGACGCAGTCGTGCAGGGTCGGCGGGGGCAGCTCCAGCGGCACCGGAAGCGCCAGCGGGCTCGGCACGTACAGGTCGGCCACGCGGGGAAGGCCCGCCGCGGCTTCCACCGAAATCGGTATGAAGGCACCGGGTCCCCGTTCCGCGCCAGTGAGGATCTGCTCCCCCTCAATCCGGGAGGCCTCCGGCACCTCCACGACCACGTCGCCGGTGACCCGGGCCAGGCAGGCCAGGATTTCGCGGCCGGGCAGGCGCCCGGCCGCGTCGATCTCGATCTCGCCGCCCTGCACGCAGACGCGGCAGCGCTGACAGATGCCCCGGCCGCCGCAGACGCTGTTGAGGGGGATCCCAGCCGCGAACACGGCGTCGAGCAGCGTCTGGCCGGCCTCCACCGCGACGGTGCGGGCGTCCGGCTGGAACGTGACGGTGGGGGTGTGCACGGCGTCCCCCGTCCCTCAGGCGGCCACGCCGGCCTGCTTCCACTGCGCCCGCAGGAAGGCGGGCAGCCCCGCCGACTCCCGGGGGCCCACCAGGATCTGCCAGCCGCTCAGATCCTCCAGCTTCCCGCTGATGGCGGCCACGCCGCCCGGAATGACCGCGCGGCGGTGCGTCACGCGGTCGGCGATGCCAGACTCCTGGATCGCTTTCGCGATGGTCTCCGCGTTGAACTTGTCCGCGGCCCACGCCGTCATGACCGACTGGCCCTCGGTGTTCACGACGACGATCCAGGCAGGCGCGCGGCTCGCCTCGGCATCCCCTTCCACGGTGAAGTAGGTGAGGGAGAAGTTGGTGGTCACCAGCACCGGCGAAGCCTCATCCGGGGTGCCCACGGTGTGGATACCGGCCTCCACCTGGATGGGTTTCTGCGGGTCGGTGTAGATGTTCTGGCGCGCGGTGACCAGGGCCAGGGCCTGCCACGGCTCCAGCTCGCCGGTCACCAGCAGCGCGGCGTACTTGCCGATGTAGGCCGTCCCCTGCATCACCTGGTCCAGGGGATGGCGCGCCGTGACGAAGGCCAGGGCCGGATAGCCCAGCGGCCGGAACATCTTGCGCAGCGCCAGCCGGCGGATCTGGGTGAGGCCCTGCAGGGTCGCGGCGTGATCGCGGGCGCCGCTGTCCAGCACCAGGTCGGTGACGCCCTGAGCGGCGATGCGCGCGGTGAGATCGGCCAGCGCAACCAGATTCCGCCCGCGCACGGCCAGCGGGCACTTGTGCGTCTTCGCCACCTGGGCCACGGCCTGCCAGTTGTCCTCGGTCGCCGCGTAGAGCAGGGGGCGATCCTGGCGCATGCGGGCCGCGGCCGCATCCAGGACCGCCGGCGTCTCGCTCATCAGCATCAGGACGAACCCGGCCTCCGCGGCGGAGGTGGCCGCGGCCGCGAAGCGCTCCGGCTCGCCCGCAGCGTCCTCCAGGGCCACTATCTCCACGCGAAGCGCCTGGCCGACCCGCTCGAACTCCAGCGCCCGCACGCGGGCCAGGGCCTCGCGCAAATCCTCCGGCGGCCGGTCGGTGGTCACGCGCACGGCGATGGGCGGCGGGTGGTAGAACGTCTCCTCATGCCGGAACAGCACCGTCTCCTTGCCGATGCCGATGCTGCAGTCCTGGGGCCCGATGGTCACCAGGCGAATGGGCGGCGCCGCCGCCCCGGCCAGCGTGGCCTTGGCGTCATCGCTGGCGTAGGGGCAGGCGTCGATGGCGGCCTTCTTGGTGGCCAGCTGCATGGCGAAGGCCAGGCAGGTGGGAAAGCCGCACTCCCCGCAGTTGGTCTTGGGGAGGATCTTGTAGATGTCGAGGGCGGTCAGCGGCATGGTGCGTGAACCTCCTACAGGATCGCCGGCATCTGCAGGGCCGGGTGCCCCACGCGCTCCAGGTGCGCCGTGAGTTCCTCCACGGTCGTCGCCACCGTCTCGTCGGCGATCTTGTCCACCAGCGTCTCGTCGCCGATCTCCGTGGCCCGCGCCACCAGGCGGTCCCGCAGCGCATCCTTCAGTTCCTTAGGCATCCACACCAGCCGCTGCAGTCCCCCGTCGGCCGGGATGAACTTCCGGCTGGTCAGGTAGAGGCGGCCCACGCCCAGGAACCCCGGGGTCTGCACGCCGCCGCCGACCATGCCGGCCAGCGTGCTGAAAGTCATGCCCACGGGGGTCATCCCGGCGTACTCCCGGTTGACCACCATGACCCCATTCGCCTCGGGGACCAGGCACATGATGCACTCAAAGCATCCGCACGAGGT
>JACQTN010000243.1 GCA_016210785.1 Armatimonadota bacterium | reverse complement strand
TGCGTGGAGAGTACGGCGCGGGGCGCGGTGCACCACAACTACTACGTGGTGTGCGTGGAGGACGCCATGGCCACGCCCAACCCCGTGCTGCACCAGGCGGCGCTGGCCATCATGCGGCAGCGGTACGACGTGGTGACCTCCGGGCATCTGGTGGCGATGTGGGAAGGCGCCATGAGGACGGTCGGGCCGTAAGGGGAGCAAACCTCACGCTGGCGAAGGGGGGCAGGACCGCGGCAGACTGAGCGGTGTGATGTGGGCACGCGGCACGGGGATCACGCGCTGTTGCACGCAAGAACCAGACTATGGTGGAGGTGGGTCATGCGGCGGTTCGAGGACAAAGTCGTCGTGGTCACGGGCGCGGCTCAGGGCATCGGGTTCGCCATCGCCCGGCGCTTCGGGCGCGAGGGCGCCCAGGTGGTCATCCCCGATATCAACGAGAAGGGCGCGGTGGAGGCCGCCCAGACCCTGGAGAAGGAGGACATCAAGGCGGTCGGCCTGTACTGCGACGTGGCATCGAAGAAGTCGGTGGACGCCGCGTTTGCGGAGGCCGAGAAGCGCTTCAAGACCTGTCATGTGCTGGTCAACAACGCCGGCGCCGCCAGCGAGACGCTGCTGCTCGACATGACGGAGGAGGAGTGGCACCACGCCATCGGCGTGATTCTCAACGGCACCTTCTTCTGCACCCAGGCCGCGGCGCGCCTGATGCGGAAGACCGGCGTGGCCGGCGCCATCGTCAACATCGCCTCCCAGGGCTGGCGGACCTCCAAGCCGGGGCGGAACCACTACAGCGCGGGCAAGGCGGCAGTGGTGCAGTTCACCCGATCGTCCGCCATCGACCTGGCGCCGTACAACATCCGGGTGAACGCCATCAGCCCCGGCGGCGTGGCCACCGGCATGAGCACGTACCTGCTCGACGATCCCGCCAAGATGGCGCGCTACACCTCGCACGTGCCGCTGGCGCGGCTGGGGAGCGTGGACGAGATCGCGTCGGTGGCGGCCTTCCTGGCCTCCGACGATGCCAGCTTCATGACCGCGGCCAACCTCGACGTGGACGGCGGGAAGAATGCGCTGGGGTCGTCGCTGCGGATAGGGGCCTGAGAACCTCCCCTTCACCTAAAGTCCTGCGGCCGTCTGCCGATAACCCTGTGGTTCGGCGATTGGGTCAGGACCGATCCCGCGGGCGAGGTTGCGCCAGGGAGCGTGGTCTCCGGGTGCCCGTGCTGCGGATTCACCGGCTCACAGGCGAGCCATCCCGCGCACCGCGTGAGAAAGAGGTGACGGCCGTGCAGATCCCGCCCACAGGACCCTTGCGAGAACCCCCGGGCGTCACGAGCCCGGGAGCCCACCGGTCGGCCGAGCGCGCGAACCAGGCCGCCGGGGGCAGGCCGGCCGCGACGCCACCCGTCGAGGCCCTTACCGAACAGGGGAACGGGCTGAACATCGTGGCCCAGTTCATCGTGGACGACGCCACGAAGCGGGTCATGGTGCGGATCCTCGACACCCAGAGCGGTGAGGTCCTGAGAACCATCCCACCGACCGGGGCGGCCCATCTCCTGCCCGACACCATCAAGGCGGTGCCGGAGACGATCCTGGACCTGCTTGCCTGAAGGGCGTAGTGCCACTCGCGCCCAGCCCGCCGAAGGGCGCGCGGGAGGTTCAGGGCGAAGGGTTTGAGGTGCGTCCCCGCGCCAGCGCCACCAAAGCGGCGGCGATGAGGGCCGCCGCCGCCACCTGCCCCATGGTCAGCGGCCCAATGGACTGCGCGTAGGCCCGCAGCGCGTCCAGCGCGATCCGCCCCACTGACGTCCACAGGATCACCCGCCAGAACAGCGCGCCCTCGAAGGGCCGGCGCGCCGCCCACCGGAAGCACAGGGCCAGGATGGCCGCCCCGATCACCATCTCGTAGATCTGCAGCGGATGGCGCGGGGCGTCAGGCGCCGTGGGGAAGCGCACGCCCCAGGGCAGGGCGGTGGGGTCCCCGTACAATTCACCATTCATGAAGTTGCCGAAGCGGACGAAGATGTTGCCCACCGGGATGGAGGGCGCCACGGCGTCTGCCAGCGCCCACGCCGAGACGTTTCGCGTCCGGGCGAAGTAGGCGATGTACAACAGTCCTGCCACGATCGCCCCGTGGGAGGAGAGGCCGCCCCGGTCGATGCGCAGCACCAGCACCGGGTGGGGGAACTCCGAGAGGTGGGACAGGACGTAGCCCGCTCGGGCACCCACGACGGCGCTGACGATGAAGGGGATGGTGAACCGGTCCAGCACCTCCCGGGGGATGCCGAAGCGCGGCCCGAACCGGTAGGCGATGGCCGTGCCCGTCAGGATGGTGAGGGCCATCATCACCCCGTACCAGCGGATGGTGATGGGCCCGAACTCCACCAGGATAGGATTCACGCCCTCAACGCCTTTCCACTTTTCACCGGGATCCCGCGCTACTCCACGACCGCGAGCCCCGCCCCGCCGCGGTGGTCAGAGGCTCCCTCCAGCCGTCCCGTCTTTGGGTTGCGCAGCACCGCGGCCATGCGGGCGGCATACGGCCAGCGCTCCACCCGATGGCCCAGCCGCCGCAGCGCCTCCATCTTCTCGTCCGGCGTCGACTCCTCCACCATGACCGGCTCGCTGTCGCAGTGGATGCGCTCCGCCCGCACCGCTTCCTCGATCGACATCCCAAAGACATGGACGTTGAGGATGACCTGCACGATCCCGTTCACCTTGGGCCCGCCGCCGGGGGAGCCCAGCGCCATGTGTGCCTGCCCGTCCTTGAAGACAAGGGTGGGCGCGCCGCCGGTCACCGGGATCTTGCCCGGGCCGATGGAGTTGCGCCGGCCGGGCACGGGATCAAAGGACGCCATGTCGTTGTTGAGCGTGAAGCCCAGGCCCGGAGGGACCACGCCGGAGGACTCGCGGGTGGAGTGGGTCATGGCCACCGCGTTGCCGTCGCCGTCGATGACCGACACGTGCGTGGTGCCTTCGCCACGGAACGGCGCGGGCGCGGGTGGCGCCGGGACGTCGCGTCCCTCCAGGATCTGCCGGCGCACGTCCGCGGCGCGTTCTTGTGAAAGCAGCATGTCGAGGGGCACCGGGGTAAAGCGCGGGTCGGCGTTGTAGACGAAGCGGCCGGCGAAGGCGTGGCGCATGGCCCGCGCCACCACGTCCAGGTAGCGCGGGGAGTTCCAGCCCAGCGCCCGCAGGTCGATCCCCTCCAGGATGTTCAGGATCTGGATGACCAGCAGTCCGCTCCCGGGTGGCCCGTCTGCCGCGATGGTGAGGTCCTGGAAGGTGCCCCACAGCGGCTCGCCGCACAGCGGTCGGTACCGGTGCAGGTCGTCGGCGGTGAACAAGCCGCCGTGGGCGGCCATGTCGCCGGCGATAACCTTGCCGATCTGGCCTTCGTAGAAGTCATCCGGTCCCGCATCGGCCAGGCGCTCGATGGTCCGCGCGTAGTCCTCCTGGACGAGCCGATCGCCCACGTCGTACAGGTGCCCGTCCTTAAGGTAGATGCGCGCCGCGTCTGCGGTCACCCGCATACGCTCCTCCGCGGGCGGGTCGCCTGTTATCCAGGGGTCCAGGTCCCACCAGCGGCGGATGTACCGGTCGACCACAAACCCTTCGTGCGCCAGGCGCACCGCGGGCATCAGCAGGTCCTTCCAGGCGATCCGGCCGCTCCCGAAGCGGCGGAAGCCGTCCGCCATGCCGCGGATGAACCCCGGGGTCATCACCGATTGATACCCCATGGCGTTGCGCTCGCCGCGGACGCGCCTGCCTCGCGGCGTCTCCACCAGGTCGGCGGTAAAGGTGTCTGGCCGCGCCAGCGATCCCGCCATCCCCCAGAACCCGATGCACAGGGTCTCCCCGGTGGCGGCGTCGTGGGCGGTCATCACCCCCATGCCGCCGATGCCGCACATGAGGGGATTGGTGACGCATTGGGCGAAGGCGGTGGCGATGGCCGCGTCCATGGCGTTGCCGCCGCGGCGCAGCATCTGTGCGCCCGCATCCGCGGCGGGCCCCTCGACACTAGCGACGACTCCTCGCATGACTGCGCTCCTTTCATGAGCGTACGTGATGATTTCGCGATTGTCCCCTGGGAGTCGGTCTCGGAATGTCATGCGCAGGGCCGGCTTCGCCGAGCCCGAGCATTATCTTTGTTCCGGGAACCCCACCATCGCGGGTGGGATCGAGGGCGCCGTGAGTGCGGTGAGCGCGGTAGGACGGCGCGCCTCGGAAGAATGTGGCACGTGCCGGGCAAGACCCTCCCCGCGTCGGACACTTGGAGAAGGGTGGAGTGGCGCAAAGACACTCCACCCAACCTTGA
>JACQTN010000251.1 GCA_016210785.1 Armatimonadota bacterium | reverse complement strand
GCCAGGCCGCGGAGCTCTACGGCCGGGCCCTGCAGATGATCGATCAGGCTGGGATGCACGGTGATCGTCCCAGGCTCCTGGAGTCGCTCGCGGACGTGAAGAGTCGCACCGGGGAGTTCCACGAAGCAATCGCGCTCTACAGAAGCGCAATAGTGCCAGCGATGCCCCCCCAGGAGAAGGTTCGAGTACTCTGGAAGCTCGGCAACGTGCTGGCCCGTCGGGCGGAATATCGTAACGCGCTCCGTGAGTACCGGAGAGGCCTGGCATCCGCACCCGCGCGGAAAGGTGATATTTCTTCCATCGTCATGAAGGCCAGGCTCCTCAACGGGGTGGCGTGGGTGTACAACCGGATGGCCATGATCGGGGAGAGTGTCAGGATCTGCCGCCGCACCCTGCGGCATCTGAACCGGGTCAGACGCGTCAGGAGACGGGAGATCGGCCTGGTCCACGGGGAGACACACTACCTGTTGAGCCTGGCCGCCCAGGATCACGGCAACTGGCGGGCCGCCCTTCGGCATTGCACGAGGGCGTTGACCTTGGGAGCCGACGACGGTCTCGTCTTGCGGGCGGAAGTGGTGAACGCCACAGGCCTCGCCATGATGAATCGCGGCCGTTATGGCCAGTCGCGGAGCGCTTTTGCCGAGTGTCTGCGAATCCGAGAGCAACTGGGCGATGCGCGGGGAATCGGGGTGTCCCTTTACAATCTGGGCAGTCTGGCGTGGTACGAAGGGGATCTTCTCGCCGCCTACGATTACTTCGTGCGCGGGCGTGAGATTTTCGAACGAATCGGCGATCGGCGCATGCTGAGTATTACCTTCGTGTTCCTGGGAGAGACCTTGAGAGATATGGGGCGGTACCGGGAAGCGAGGGAGTCGTTTCAGCGCGCGCTGGACCTGAGCATAGCATTGGGGATCCGTCGAACTGAAATCGAAGTAAACATCTTCATGGCGGATCTGGAGTTGCTGACCGGGGATCCCTGGTCCGCGGTCCAACGGGTCGTCAGCGCGCTCAGCAGCCGGAGACGGCACCGGATTCCGCGCAAGTTCGTGGCGGAGTACTACCTGTATGCAGGGAAGGTCCATCTTTACGCCGGCAAGCCCCGGCTGGCCGCCCTGCACCTGAGAAAGAGCCTGGAATTGGCGGCGACCTACCCATGGCCCCATATGATGGGACGGGTCATGCGGTTTCAGGCGATGGTCTCCGAAAGCTGCCGGCGAGACGCGGACGCAGCGCGGCTCTACCGGCTCAGTGGGCGCACGCTTGGTCGGTTGGGCGCCAGGCTTGAGCTGGGGCGAACCCTGTATGAGCAGGCCCGGTTTGAGTTGCGAAAGGCCGACGAGGTGGGGGCTGCGATGCCGGGCCGCGTGCTGCCACGACTCAGGCGAGCGGCGGAGCTGCTTGAGGGGTGTCATGCGGAGTGGGATCTGACACAGGCGAGAGCCCTGTTGCGCCGGTTGGGGGCCCTGGACGGCGTGTCGAGCGCCGTGACGACCGTCGAGTCGCACTCAGACGTGCGAGCGTAGGATTGATGGCGCACGAGCCTGCCGTCGTTCGTAGACCTTCCGCGGTCTCGCCAGCGGTGCCTGGCAACGCACCGCACTGTCGGCGATGGCGGGGAGAGAGCCTGCCATGTCGAGTGTTCGCCTGCTTGGCGAGCCGGACGCGCGCTGGCACGACCGGTCGCTGCGCTTTCCCACCCACAAGTCCCGGCTGCTCCTCGTCTATCTGATTCCCGATCGGGGCCCCCACGCGCGGGAACGGCTAGCGGCGCGATCCGGTCTGGGCCAGTGTGGTGTCGTATGTTCACAGTGTACGCACGTACGTTCCCCGACTCGCCGAAGCACTGAATCAGGGTCCGGGCAGGAACCTAAGGCCCTATCACGCGAACATTTTCGCAGAACTATGTGACATCTTCGAGGGGTGGTCCGTTGTTCAGATCACTGAAGGAAGCCTCGAAAGAGGAGACTGCCGGGCTGTTCGTTCTTCTTAGCAACAGGAACTATGCTCTTCTTTGGACCGCTCAACTCATTTCACAGGTTGGAGATCGCTTTCATTTCGTTGCTATTTCGCTCTGGATATATGCCGTCACCGGGTCGGCGATAGCTGTTTCAATCGGAATGACGATGGCGATTGCTGGTACTCTGGTTGTTGGCTTGGTAGCGGGGGCGCTCGTAGACAGATGGGACAGAAGAAAGACCCTAGTTGGTGCCGATCTGGTACGAGCCGGGTTGGTGGCGATCCTTCCTGTGCTTTTCGATGTTAGCATTGTCCTGGTGTACGTGGACTTGTTCCTCATGTCTTTGGCTTCAACATTTTTCAGACCTGCACGTCACGCGGTGGTCCCGCAGATTGTTGAGAGGCACCATCTGCTACCGGCTAACTCCTTCTTTGCCACTGTAGAGCAGGGTTCCGAGGTTGTCGGGCCTGTGATTGCAGGGCTTTTGATCGTTCGCTTGGGTTATGCAGGGGCGCTGTATGTGGATGCCCTGAGCTATTTGATGTCCGCTCTTCTTATTGCGGGTACGGTGTTGCCGGACGGCTCCAGAGCTGAGGCGACGGTTGCGGATACCTCTTCGGTCTGGCAAGATGCACGAGACGGATTTCAGTATTTGTGGAGTGACGGGGTGCAGCGGAGCCTTTTCGTAATGTTGTTTCTGGGTAACTGGGTTGCAGGTCTAACATCTTTGCAGACTCCCCTGGCAAAGGGTGTATTGAGGATCTCAGATGATCAGTTTGGGGTCTTCAACAGCGTGTGGGGTATGGGATTTATCCTGTCGTCGCTTTTCATTGGCTGGTATGGTCGAGGCATTCCCAAGGCCTGGCTGATCATCGGCGGCTATGTTGGTTGGATTGGCGGGACGGCCTTTATGGGGGTCAGCCCCTCCTACCACACGCTGCTGGCTAGTGGTTTTGTCGTTGGGTTTGCCAACATCATGTGGGTCATCGCCGTTGCGACGGTGCTCATGGAGCGGACTCCGAAGGTGTTACTCGGCCGCGTGATCGCGACTCGTCAGGTTGGGCTAGGAATCGTGCGATCGGGCGCCCTTCTTGCGTTTGGCGTACTCGCCGACGTTGTAGGAGTTCGGGAGGCCATCGTGGCTATGGCTTCTCTGTCGATGCTGCTCGTGAGCGTAGGGGTGTGGCGGATGCCTGTGCTGAGGCAGGTGGATTGACCTGAGATTAACGGGTTGGCTGCGCAAGGTTTGCTTTGATTCGGTTGATCGGGAATATGACCCGCAACAGCAGAGACGTCTTAATACTCTTGCCATCCTGATCTTGGCAGTGGGTTGGCTTGGCCTTCTCGTAAAGTGGTCGCGTCATGCCGTAGGGCTCATTCTGGCCACGGGGGCTATCGTACTCGCTTCGCGATGGCTCCGGGCTAGGACAGGGGGCAGATAGCACGGCACTGGCCTTGGTCTTGGGGCCTTGGAATGGGACTTGCAGTTCAATGGTTCATGCGGTAAAATTCATTCGACCGTTACCGGCGGGTCATTTGTGATGCTGAGCGGCATTCCAGGCCGCGTAGCTCTCCCGGGTGTACTGACAACGAATGTTCCCGGCGAGGCGAGTCACGGATTGAGCCCCGGGTCTTGGGGCTAAACCGTTAGATTGAGGTTGTGTCCGTGACGTTGGCCCGACTGTTCGCTGCGCTTTTCCTGCGCGGTGTTTTCGGTGGAGACTCCGGGATCTGAGTACTAGACTGGGCCGGGACGGTCCTTTTTCTTGGCGGCGCGGACATGCGTAGACTTCCGCCCGAATGCGAAGTTTTCGTCCTCACTGTCTCCGCCCTTGCGATCGTGCTTCTTGGGATCATTGCTCCCACAATTCCGTGGACCGAGTGGCCGAGACTGGTACTATTCCTTTTGCTGGTATCTTTGGCGGCTTCCATGCCCATTCCCAATCCGAGAGGGGGGTTCTGGACCGCTACTCCAGCCTTACTCTATGCCCTCATCCTCGTCTACGGGCCTGGTACCGGTCTTCTGGTCGCCGGGCTCGGATTTGCTATCGGAAACGCTGTTGTCCGCGGCTGGACGCCGTGGCGAGTAATTTTCAACGGCTGTCAACTGGGGGTCAGTGTTGCCCTTGCAGGCGTCGTTTTCATTAAGCTAGGAGGGAGGCCAGGAGTTGGCGATCTCCAAAGCCACATCCCCGCGATTCTGGTTGCGGCCTTGGTTCACCAGCTGACCAACAACTTCTTCACCGGCTTTTTCTTCAGCCGGCTAAGAGGTACTCCACTGCTCGCCACGTGGCTGGCGTGGGTGCGAGATGTCTTTTGGAGCAACGTACTCACTATTCCTTTGGCGATCATTCTCACGACCCTGTACTTACGAGTGCATCCCGTAGGGTTGCTGGCTTTCTTGGTATCACTTCCCTTTCAACGTCAAGCGTTACGGCTCTACGTTGAACGACGGAGTATCTATGCCCAGGCCGTTGACGCACTTGTGGTCGCCACCGATGTCAATTTTCCTCAGGCCAAGGGACACGCCCGGCGCGTCGCGGACACGGCCACGGCGATCTGCCGAGAAATGGGCTTGCCCGACACGGTCACCGAGACCGTCGAACTCGGGGCCCTCCTCCACGACGTCGGTATGATCGGCCTCGACGATCTTCTCGAAAACCTGGCCAACCTCACCGAAGAAGAGAAAGGCAAGCTGCGGGATCATGTCCTCATTGGCGCGGACATCGCGCGCGAGCTTCCCCGCCCAGACATCGCCCAGATCGTCCTCCTGCATCATGAGCACTACGACGGCTCCGGGTATCCCCGCGGCCTGCGCGGCGAGGGCATCCCCTTGGGGGCCCGCATTGTGGCGGTGGCCGAGGTGTACGAGTCCATGGTTGTCGGCGGGTTCCCCTATGCGAGACCGCGCCCGCCCGCGGAGGTGCTCCGTGCCATCGGGCAGGGTGCGGGCACGGCGTTCGACCCGCGGGTCGTCCAGGCATTCACCCGGGCCGTGGCCTCTGGCGCCCTCGCCGGACTGGCGCGATCCAGAGACCAGCAAGGCGAAATCGGCACGCCGGCCGAGCAACCGCTGCCGGCCGCCACGCGCGAGCCCGTGCCATGACCGGTTCCCTCAACATCCTGCGGCTCGCCCGCCGCTACTACAACAGCGTCCTGGTGGCCGTCGCGGTGATCTTCGCCGCGGTCATCGTGCGCACCACGTCCCTGGGTCAGGTCCCCGAGCTGATCAAGCTGCTGCCGCTCGCCGCCCTGGCGGAGTGGCTGTATGTGCGCCTGGAGCCCACCGGCGCCTTCACGCTGACGCCGATGATCGCCTTCTTCGCGCTGCTCCTGTACGAGTTTCCCGCGGTCCTGGTGGTGCCGCTGGCGGCCATCGTCATCGTCCACGTCGCCATCCGCCGCTTCCCCTGGCAGGAGGCGCTGCAGGCGGCCGCCGTGGAGGGCATCTGTCTGCTGGCGCTGTGGGGAGTGTTTCGCCTGGCCGGCGGTTGGTCGGGCGCGGGCATCGACATGGCGCAGGCGCTGCCCTTCGCCGCCGCCGCGCTGGTGTACAGCCTGGTGAAGCTGGTGCTGGGCGCGGCGGTGCTGCACGTCTCCCGCGGGGTCGCGTTCGCGGCCATGTGGCGGTCGCTGCTGCGGCAAAACGTGGTCCATTACGCCGTCATGGGGACCATCGCCCTGGGACTCGCCCTGCTGTACCGCGAGGTGGGCTACTTCGGCCTGGCGATGGCGACCGTGGCGCTGGTGGAAACCTACTACCCGCGCAAGCTGCTGGGCGATCAGAAGGGCGTGCTGTTCACCGGGTTGCGCATGATCGCCGCCGCGGTGGACGCCAAGGACGCCTACACCTATCGCCATTCGCAGAACGTGGCGACCTACGCCGTCCGCCTGGCGCGCGCCGTGGGCCTGACGGAAGACGACGTGGAGCGCATCCGTATCGCGGCGCTGCTGCACGACATCGGGAAGATCGGCATCAGTGGCCGCATCATCCGCAAGCCGGATCGGCTGACCCGCGAGGAGATCGCGCTGATCCAGTCGCACTCCTCCATCAGCGCGGACATCATGGCCTCGATCCAGGTGCTGAAGGAGTCGGCCGACCTGGTCCGCCACTCCCACGAGCACTACGATGGGTCGGGCTACCCCGACGGGATGGTGGGCGAGGCGATCCCCATCGGCTCGCGCATCATCCTGGTCGCCGACGCCTTTGACGCGCTGACCACCGACCGGCCCTACCGGCGGGCGCGCCCGAAGGAGGTCACCCACCAGATCCTGCTGGCGGGTGCCGGCAAGCAGTTTGACCCCAGGGTGGTCCAGGCCCTGGGCAGGATCCTCGACGTGGTCTAGCGGGCAAGGCCAGAACTGCCCTGCTCGCCCAACCCGCCCAGGTCTTTCCTGCCCGACGCGCTCCGGAAAGATCTCCTCAGAAACTCCACCAGTCGCTCGGACATCTTCCATAGTATATTCCGTGCATCGCTAAAAATGCGAACGTTCGTTCCTATTTGCGTGTGAAAGCCGACAATCCCGACGATTTCCGACTTTCTCAGGTTGCAGTGAAGGATTTTGGGATGGGGTAGCGAATAGCGCCTGTGGTAAAAAGTGGGGATTCGTGGGGATAAATGCTCAAAGGCGAGCACCATTACGCCCTGGACGAGAAGGGCAGGGTGGTTCTGCCCCCCAGATTCCGCCGGGTGCTTGGGGATACCGTCACCGTCACCCGGGGGCTCGACAAGTGTTTGTTTGTCTACTCGGAAGACGAGTGGGCGCGCGTCGAGGAGAAGCTGCGCGGGTTGCCACTCACGCAGCGCGAGTCGGTGCGGTTCTTGCTGTCGGGCGCGGTGGACTGCGAGATGGACCGCCAGGGCCGGATCACGCTGCCGCCTTACCTCCGCACGTACGCGGAGATCGATCGGGACGCGGTCGTGGTGGGTATGATCAACCGGCTCGAGATCTGGAGCCAGGAGAACTGGACGGCGTACCTGGAGCGGATGCAGAGCGCGCCGCAGCAACTGGCGTCGCAGCTGGAGGGGTTGATTCTGTAGCGCGGGGTGTGAAAGAGCCACGCCCCTTGAGCCCGGGGTCCCCAGAAATTCGCCGCGCGGATTTCTGGGGTGGGGCACAGGGGCGGGGCGGTGCCGGCAGGCGAGGAAATCGGTTTCACATCTTCGCCTGCCAGCCGTCTCGGGGCGCCGGAGGATGCACTCGCATCCCCCGGCGCCCGGACCAGACGATCGAGCACGGCGCGCCGCCCGCTCTGCCCGGTCCGCGGGCCAGGACCTCGAAGGCCGAGACCCGGTCCGAGCACGTCGCCAGGCGAACTCCGACTCCGCGCACAGCCCCCACCCGGAGGTGGGGGAGATGAGCGAGCATCTGCCGGTCCTGTTGACCGAGGTGCTGGATCTGCTTCGGCCCCAGCCCGGCGGCATCTACGTCGACGCGACGGTAGGCGGCGGAGGCCATGCCGAGGCGATTCTACAGCGGACCCAGCCGGGTGGGCGGCTGGTGGGTCTTGATCGCGACGATGAGGCGATCGCGCGCAGTCGCGCGCGGCTGGCGCGGTTCGGCCAAGCGGCGGTGCTGCGCCAGGCCAACTTCACCGAGATTGCTGAAGTACTGCGCGGTCTTGGCATCACGGCGGTGGACGGCGTGTTGATGGATCTCGGGGTGTCCAGTCACCAACTCGCGGCGGCGGAGCGCGGGTTCAGCTTCGCCCAGGCCGGGCCGCTCGACATGCGCATGGACCGCCGCGGCGGGGCCACGGCACGCGATCTGGTGAACACGCTGCCCGAGCGCGACCTGGCCGACCTCCTGTGGCGCTACGGGGAGGAACGGTGGTCGCGCCAAATCGCCCGCGCCGTGGCCAGGGCGCGGCCGCTGGAGAGCACGACCGGGCTGGCGGACGTGGTGATGCGGGCGGTGCCGCGCCGGAAGTGGCCGCGCGGCATCCACCCGGCAACGCGCACCTTTCAGGCGCTGCGCATCGCCGTCAACGATGAGTTGAGGAGTCTCGAACAGGCGTTGCCGGATGCGGTGGAGGCACTGCGGGAGGGTGGGAGATTCTGCGTCATCACCTTCCACTCCCTGGAGGACCGGATCGTCAAACATACCCTCCTGCGCCTATCCCGTGGGTGCACCTGCCCTCCTGGGTCCTCCACCTGCACCTGTGGAGGGCGGCGGTGGGTCACAGTCCTGACCCGCCGCCCCCTCCTGCCGTCCGATGACGAGGTGGCCCGCAATCCGCGGGCGCGCAGCGCCAAGCTGCGGGCCGCGGAGCGGGTCGTGGAGGCGTCCGGATGATTGCCCTGGGACAACGGACCCGCACCTATCCGGTCCTGCTTCCCGGCACGGACACCGGCCAGGAGCGGCGCGTCCGCCGCCGCGCCCGCCGGTCGCCCATGCTGGCCGCTCTGCTGCTGGCCGCGATCTTCGTGGTGCCCGCGGTCATCTATATCACTCAGAAGGCGCAGGCTGCACGCACCGGCTACAGCATCCTCCATCTCGCCAAGGAAGTGGAGGACCTGCGGGGCGAGAGCGAGCGGCTTCGGGCCCAGGTTTCGTCCCTGAACGCGCCGGCGCGCATCGAGCGCATCGCCACCAGAGAACTGGGCATGACGTCGCCCGCCCCGCGCCAGGTGACCACCATCGAGATCACCCCGGTGCCCGCGCGCGGGCCGGCCACCGCCGCGCGGCCCGAGCCGTCGCTCCTGCGCCGGGTGGGAGCCTGGTTCCTCGGGCGGGACACCGCGGCCGCCGAACCCCGGCACTAGGATTCCGCGTCCCCCTCTCCGCCGGGGCGCCGCTGAGTCGGTGAGCGCGGCAAAACCGGACACCTTGCGCAAACGTTGAACGCGCCGCCGCTGAGTCGGTGAGCGCGGCGCGGTGAGTACGGCGAGCGCGGTCAGCCGGTGCACGTTGCAAGAACGTTGAACGTGCCGCGACCGGGCGCCCCGCAGCGAAGTGGAACGTGCCCGGTGCGGGTGAGGGGGGGCGCTGGATCGGTTCAGACCCCGGCGCCTTCGGACGCCCGCCCCCGCAACATGCAGCGCGTGTTCACGGTGGAGCGATCAGCATGCCGGCGGAGCACCACGGCCTCATCAAGCGCCGCGTCCTTCTCCTTCTCTGCGCGCTGGTCCTGGGCATTGGCGGTTTGTTTGGTCGCATGGTTCACCTCCAAGTGCTGGAGGCCGATCGCCTTCGGCGGCTCGCCCGGGAGCAGTCGGTGCAGACTGTTCCCATCGAGGCGGCCCGCGGGCAGATCCTCGACCGGCAGGGCCGGCCGCTGGCGGTAAACGTCGAGGCGGTCTCGGTCTACGCCGTTCCCCGCGACATCTCCGATCCCGATGGGTTTGCCGACGCCGTGGCCCCCATCCTGGCCGTGGACCGGCAGGCGGTCCTCAAACGCCTGCAGCCCAATCTCCACTTCGTCTGGCTCGCGCGCAAGGTGAGCCCCGAGGTCGCCGAGCGCCTGAAAGCGCTGCGGCTGGAGGGGCAGATCGGGTTCCTCAAGGAGGCCCGCCGCGCCTACCCCAAAGGCGAGCTGGCGGGGCAGGTGCTGGGTTTCGTCGGCATCGACAATCAGGGGCTGAGCGGTCTCGAGCTGGCGTACGACGAGGCGCTGCGGGGGCATCCCGGGGAGGCGGTGGCGAAGCGGGACGCGCGCGGGCGCATCCTGGTGGACACCCAGCGGCTGGCCCGGCCCCCCGCGGACGGTCACACGCTGCTGCTGACGGTGGACGAGGTGATCCAGCACACCGCGGAGCGGGCGCTGTTGAAGGCGATGGCCCGGACGCAGGCCCGCCGCGGCGCGGTGGTGGCGATGGATCCGCGCACCGGCGAGCTGCTGGCGCTGGCGATGGCTCCGCGGTTCGACCCGGCCACCTTCGACCAGGCGAAGCCGCACGCGTGGGCGCTGTGGCCGGTGGCCGACGTCTATGAGCCGGGGTCCACGTTCAAGCCCGTCGTGGCCGCGGCTGCACTGGAGGCGGGCGCTATCACGCTCTCCACCACCTTCCTGTGCGAGGGCGCGCTGAAGGTCGAAGGCAATCATACCATCCGCGACGCGGAGGGCAAGCGGCACGGATGGCAGACCATCGCACAGATCCTCAAGAACTCGTGCAACATCGGCGCGGCGCAGGTGGGCATGCGCCTGGGACGGGAGCGCCTGCATGCGGCGATCCAGCGGTTCGGGTTTGGCAACCCCACGCGGGTAGACCTGCCGGGGGAGGGCCGCGGCCTGGTGCCACCGCCCGCGGCGTGGCGCGGGGCGGGGCTGGCCACGGTGAGCTTCGGGCAGGGCGTCTCCGTGACGCCGCTGCAGATGCTCGTGGCGATTTCTGCCCTGGCCAACGACGGCGTCGTGCTGCAGCCGCGCCTCGTGCGTGTCGTGCGGGACGGGCAGGGACGCGTCATCCGCGCGTACGGGCCGCGGTCCCTGCGGCAGGCGGTGTCGCCGCAGGGCGCCCGCCAGGTGCTGGCGATGATGGTGGAGAGCGTGCGCGAGGGCACCGGCACGGCGGCGCAGGTGGAGGGCTACCGCATCGCGGGTAAAACGGGCACCGCGCAGAAGCCCGGTCCGCGCGGGTACGAGCCTGGCAAGTTCATCGCCTCCTTCATCGGCATCGTCCCGGCGGAGGACCCGCGGCTGGCGATCCTGGTGCTGCTGGATGAGCCGAAGGGCGAGTACTTCGGCGGGGTGGTGGCGGCCCCCGTGTTCCGCGAGGTCGCCACGCAGGTGCTGTGGTACCTGAAGGTCCCGCCCACGGTGGCCGCGCCGTCGGCCGGCGCCATTGCCTCCGGGCCGGCGCCGGGGGCAGGGACGGAGGGGGCGCCAGGCGGCGCGCCGCCGGCGCCGGAGTCGCCGGCAGACCTGGCGACGGGACGCGCGTCACCATCACCCGCCGGCCGCATGGCGCCCGCCGGCGCGGCGCAGCGAGCGGGGCCGGCCCCCTCGTCCGCGGGACCGACGCGTACGCCGCAACCAGGGAGGCCGACGGGGCGATGATCGCCTCCGTGATGCGGACGATGGTCATGCCGGAGGCGCTGCCTGCGCGGGTGCTATCGGGTGCTATAATGTGGGCGAACTCTCGGGACGAGACGCGCGTGGCGTCTTCGCGCCGCGGCCGGGCGCCCGGTCGGGCAGCCGGATCAAAGCGGCCGAACGACATGTTTCGCGGCCGGCCGCACCGTTCGAAGGCGGGCGCGCCTGTGGGTGTGGGAAAGGTCGGGGGGACCGGTATGCGGCTTGGGGCACTGTTGCAGGACCTGCCCGCCGCAACGGTGCAGGGTCCCACCGACGTTGAGGTCGCGGGCATTGCGTACCACTCCGGGGAGGTCACGCCCGGGGCGCTGTTCGCGGCGGTCCGCGGATTCGTGCACGACGGTCACCGCTTCGTGCTCGACGCGGTGGCGCGCGGCGCGGCCGCGGTGATGGTGGAGTACCCCGTCGAGGTCCCCGCGCACGTCTCCCAGGTCATCGTGCCGGACACGCGGCTGGGGCTGGCCCTGGCCAGCGCCGCGTTCTACGGGCATCCCTCGAGGCAGGTCCGCGTGATCGGCGTCACCGGCACCAACGGCAAGGGCGCGACCACGCACCTGATCGAGGCGGTGCTGGCGCGCGCTGGCCGCCCGTGCGGTATTATCGGCACCATCGGCGCCCGGGTGGGAGACGAGACGCTGGAGATGTCGCGCACCACGCCCGAGGCGCCGGACCTGCAGCGTCTGCTGCGCGCCATGGCAGACCGCGGGATGCGCTACGCCGCGGTGGAGGTCGCCTCCCACGCGCTGGCGCTGCACCGTGTGGCAGGCTGCCGCTTCGAGGCCGCGGTCTTCACCAACCTCACCCAGGACCACCTGGACTTCCACAAGACCTGGGAGGAGTACATCGCCGCCAAGGCGCGGCTGTTTGCCATGGTGGAGCCGTCCGGCGTCGCGGTGATCAACGCCGACGACCCGCACGCCGGCGTCATGCGGGCGGCCAGCCGCGCGCCGGTGATCGCGTACGGGATCGAGCAGCCGGCGGAGATCCGGGCGCGCGATCTGGAGCTGGCCCTGCACGGGACATCGTTCGTGGCGGTCACGCCGTGCGGGACGGTCCCCGTGCGGCTGCAGCTCACCGGCCGCTTCAACGTCTGCAACGCGCTGGCCGCCGTCGGCATCGGCATCTCCCAGGGCGTGGACCCGTCCGTGATCGCGGACGCGCTGGCGGCGATGCCCGGCATCCCCGGCCGCTTCGAGCGCGTGGACCGCGGCGAGGAGTTCGCGGTGATCGTGGACTACGCCCACACGCCCGACGGGCTGGAGAACGTGTTGCGCACCGCGGCGGACTGCACGCGCGGGCGGACAATTGTGGTCTTCGGCTGCGGCGGGGATCGCGACCGCACCAAGCGGCCCATCATGGGGCGGATCGCCGTGGAACTCGCCGACCACGCCATCGTGACCTCCGACAACCCGCGCACCGAGGAGCCCATGGCGATCATCGAGGAGATCGTGGCCGGCATCGAGGCGCTGGGGCGGGCGCGCCGCGGCACCTATGAGGTGGAGGCGGATCGGCGGAAGGCGATCGCGCGCGCCGTGGCGCTGGCGCAGCCGGGTGACGTGGTGCTGGTCGCGGGCAAGGGGCACGAGACCTATCAGGAGATCAAGGGGCGCAAGTACCCCTTTGACGACCGCGCGGTGGCGCGCGACGCGCTGGCGGCGCGGCGCGCGGGCACGGCGCGCTCGCACGGAGCGTGAGCGTGAAGCTGACGGTGCGGGAGATCGTGGAGGCGACCGGCGGCCGCCTGCTGGCCGGGGACCCGGCCGGCGTCGTCACTGGCGTCAGCACCGACAGCCGGACGGTGAGCCCCGACGACCTTTTCGTGCCGCTGCGCGGGCCTCGCCTGGACGGCCATGCCTTCATTGACGACGCCTTCGCGCGCGGCGCTGCCGCCTCCCTGACGGCGGAGCCTTCGCCCGCCGCGCCGGCCGGCGGGTCGCGCCAGAGGCGCGGGGCCGCGGATGCCTCAACGAGTTCGACGGCGCGCGCGCTGATCGCCGTCAAGGACACGCTGCTGGCGCTGGGCGCGGTGGCGGCGCGGTATCGGGAG
>JACQTN010000248.1 GCA_016210785.1 Armatimonadota bacterium | reverse complement strand
GCGAGCACCTCCTCGCGGTCATATTGAGCCCTCCTCGCACGGTGTGCTGGCGGACGTCAACGCTCAGGGGGCGCCTTCATGCTGGATACTGGGCGCATGACCGTGCGAAAGGCCATCGGGCGCGGAGCGGATTTCTGCGGCAGCAGTGTGCGGATCACGATTCGTCTACCCAGTCGAAGGATCGCGTCACCGCCTTCAGCCATCCGCGGTAAAGCCGCTCGCGCTCCCCGGCGGGCATCGCGGGAAGCCACCGGCGCTCCTCCTGCCAGTGCGCCCGCAGTTCGTCCAGGCCCGACCACGCCCCGGTCGCCAGGCCCGCGGCGTACGCGGCTCCCAGGGCGGTGGTCTCCGCGACGACCGGCCGGATCACCGGGACTCCGAGAATGTCCGCCTGGAACTGCATGAGCAGCTCGTTGCGCACCATGCCGCCGTCCACCTTGAGCGCGGTGAGGGCCACGCCCGAGTCTTTGTGCATCGCGTCCAGCACCTGGCGGGTCTGATAGGCCGTGGCCTCCAGCGCCGCGCGCGCCAGATGTCCTTTGGTTACATAGCGCGTCAGTCCCACGATGACCCCGCGTGCGTCGCTCCGCCAGTAGGGCGCGAACAGGCCGGAGAAGGCGGGCACGACGTAGACGCCGCCGTTGTCCTCCACCGTCCGGGCGAGGGTCTCCACCTCCGCGGAGGTGGAGATGAGGCCCAGGTTGTCCCGCAGCCACTGCACCAGGGCGCCCGTGATGGCGATGGAACCTTCCAGCGCGTAGACCGGTCTCGCGGCGCCGATCCGGTAGGCGAGCGTGGTGAGCAGGCCGTGCCGTGACGGCACCGCGGCGGGGCCGGTGTTGAGGAGCATGAAGCAGCCGGTGCCGTAGGTGTTCTTGGCCTCGCCGGGCGCGAAGCAGGTCTGGCCGAACAGCGCCGCCTGCTGGTCGCCCAGGTCGCCGGCCACGGGCACGCCGGCGAGATCGCCCGCGGCCGTGCCGTACACGCCGCTGGACGGCCGGATCTCCGGCAGCATCTGTCGCGGGATGCCGAGGATCCTCAGGATCTCGCCGTCCCAGTCCAGGGTGTGCAGGTTCATGAGCATGGTGCGGCTGGCGTTGGTGACGTCGGTCACGTGCACGCCGCCGGAGGGGCCGCCGGTGAGCCACCAGATGAGCCAGGTGTCCACGGTACCGAATAGCAGCGTGCCCGCGTCGGCGGCGGCGCGGGCGTCCGCCACGCTGTCCAGAATCCACTTGAGCTTGGGGCCCGAGAAGTAGGTGGCGAGGGGCAGGCCGGTCCGCTCGCGGAAGCGATCGGGGCCGCCCTCCCGCGACAGCGCGGCGCAGATGGCGCCGGTGCGCGTGTCTTGCCACACGATGGCGGGATGCACCGGCTCGCCGGTCTTCCGGTCCCACACCACGGTGGTCTCGCGCTGGTTGGTCACGCCCACCGCGGCGATATCGGCAGCCGCCAGGGTGCCCTTCTGGAGCGCCCCGCGGACGACGTCGCGGGTGCGCCGCCAGATCTCCACCGGATCATGCTCCACCCATCCGGGCTGCGGATAGATCTGGCGGTGCTCCTGCTGGTCGGCGGCCACCACCGCGCCCCGGCGGTCGAAGACGATGCAGCGGGTGCTCGTGGTGCCCTGGTCGATGGCGGCCACGTACGCCGGCATGGTGGGGTCTTTCCCGATGGGAACGTCCGGCGGCGCGCCTACTGCGCCGGATCGTCGTCGCTCTGCCGCACCGTCAGCACGGGGATGGGGCTGTGCCGCACCACGTGCTCCGCCACGCTCCCGAAAAAGACGTGGGAGAGCCCGGTGCGTCCGTGCGTCCCCATCACGATCATGTCGGCGTGGACCTCCGCCGCCGCGTCCAGGATCGTCGCTCGCGGTCTGCCTTCGCGGATCGTGGTGCGCGCCTGGGGAAAGCGCGCGGCCAGGCGCGACATGCTCTCCGTGGCCTCGGCGCGCACGCGGCCGGCCAGTTGCTCCACGGCGGGCACCATGGCCATCTCGGAAGGTAGCCCGGCCAGGGCGCCCAGGCTGAGATCCAGGACGTGCAGGATCACCATCTCCGCCCCGAAGGTCCGGCTGAGGACGGAGGCCCAGGCCAGGGCGGGCTCGGCGCCGGGCGAGAAGTCGGTCGGGCAGAGGATCACCTTCACGCTGACGTCGGCGCTCTTCATGGCGTGGGCCGTGCTCATGAGTCTCCTCCTCGCGCGTCGTCTGCGGTGCAGGATTTCCGGCCCCCTGCCAAGAGTAGCAGGCCGGCGCGGCGGTGGGAAGAGAGGTGGACGCCGGTTACCAACGGCGCGCTCACTCCACGAACCGGAAGTGAGACCCTTCAGATTCCGGGGCCAGGCCACGGCCGCGGCGAGACGCCCTCGCCGCCACCAGCGCGGCAACCACATCGAGCGCCGGCGTGTCCACCCCGAGCGCCCGCGCCACCGCCTGGACAGCAAGGATCCCGCTGTTCAGTTCGAGAGGCCGGCCGGCCTCCATGTCCTGCAGCAGCGAGGGTCTGTGGGGGTGGTTGCGCGCCGGGTCGAGCCGGGCGTTGATGTCGAAGTGGGCCGTGAGGCCGAGCGCCTGGCCGATCCGCTGCACGTCGCGCATCATGGCCGCGGCGACCGACCGCCCGCCGGGGTCACTGCAGATCTCCAGGCTGTTCATGCCCGTCAGGGCGGCGACGCAGGACACGGCGACCACCGACACCAGTTTCGACCAGATCTCCTCCCGGATCGCCGGCGTGATCGTGGCCTCGTATCCCGATCGCGACAGGCGACCGGCAAACTCTTGCAGATGGCTGCCGGCGGTCCCCCGGGGCACGCCGAGCAACAGGCGGTTCCGGTGCGGCGTGCTGCTGCGGATGACGCCGGGCTGGATCACCTCGTTGCCCGAATACACGACGCCCGCGACGGTGCGGTCGAGCGGGATCGCGCGCCGGACTGCACCATCGGGATCGACGCGCGTCACGAGCGCCTGCGACACCGGCGGGGACGCGCCGTCGGCGAACCACCAGGGGATCCCGTTCTGCGCCAGGACCACCAGGGTGTGGGCATCGAGCAGACACGGCAGGCCTCGCGCCACCGCGGGGAGGGACGTCGTCTTGGTGGCCACGACGACCAGGTCCTGCGGACCGAGCGTCTCGGGGTCGTCGGTGCAGGCGGGCCGGACCACATCGCTCCGCTCGCCCCGCAGGAGGGTCAGCCCGCGTTCCCGGATCGCTTCCAGGTGCGCTCCCCGGGCAATCACCGACACCGGCGTGCCACCCAGCATGAGGCGGACGGCGATGTGCCCGCCGACCGCGCCGGCCCCGTAGATGCAGATGCGCATGTCGTTCTTCACCTCTGTTCGATCACGCGCGGCGCCGCCGCCCGCGGGCCACATGCTCACGGCCGTGTTTGGGGCGCGCGCGGTGCGGTCTGGCGACGCGGCCGCTGCCGGTCGGATGCAGCCCTGCCAGCGCGTCCTGCGAGTTCCCGGTAGCGGAAGCAGTCGACCACGTGATCGTTCACCATCCCTGCCGCCTGCATGAACGCGTAGCAGATCGTGGGTCCCACGAACCGGAAGCCCCGCCGCTTGAGATCCTTGCTCATGGCCCGGGACTCGGCCGTCTCCGCGGGGATGTCCCGGACCGTCCGCCACCGCCCCACGATGGGCTGTCCGCCCACGAACCCCCACAGGTAGGCGCTCAGGGACCCGAACTCCTCCCGCACGGCGAGAGCGGCCCGGGCGTTGGCCACCGCCGCTTCTATCTTGACCCGGTTGCGGACGATCTGCGGGTTCCGCAGCAGGCGCTCGACCTGGCGACTGTCGAACCTGGCCACCTTCTCCATGACGAAGTTGCAGAACGCCCGGCGGTACCCCTCCCGCTTCTTGAGGATCGTCGCCCAGGACAGCCCCGCCTGCGCGCCGTCCAGCACCAGCATCTCGAACAGGTGCCGGTCGTCGTGAGATGGCACGCCCCATTCCTCATCGTGGTAGGCGAGGTACAGGGGATTGTTTCCGACGGCCCAGTTGCAGCGCTGTACGGTCTCGGCGGTGCCTCGCGCGTTCACGCTGTCCTCCCGCTACTCTTCGTTCCTGGAGATCAGGCGGCTCGCCCATGGCCTCATGCCCGCGCATGCGAGGACGCGGGAGCCGGTGTCCACGGACGGGGGTACAGGTTCCCCGCCGCGGTCCGAAGGCCCTCCTGCGGATGGGTGGATCCGAAGACGTTCGAAGGTCAATGCGCCCCAGGCATCGCGAATGACTCAACCTGGTAGGTGGGGGTTTGAACCTGGAGAGATGACGAGCTTCGAACTGAAAATTGCTGCGCAGCTTCGAGCCGTTCTTTGGCAGATACAACGTCGACAAATTACGCGGTGTTGTGATGCTTGGCTCCGCGGGCAGGGCTCGAACCCGCCCTGTGGTCTGTTCCCTGATGTTGCGTACTTGGCATAGATTACACTGTGACACGGGAGGGGCGCGCCTTTCGGCCGCCCTTCCCTGTTC
>JACQTN010000250.1 GCA_016210785.1 Armatimonadota bacterium | reverse complement strand
GATCAGTTCGGCCGGGACATGTTCTCCCGGATCCTGTACGGGAGCCAGGTCTCGCTGGTGGTGGGGATCGTCGGCGTTTCCATCACCATCCCCATCGGCATGTTCGTGGGCGGCGTGGCCGGCTACTACGGGGGCCGCGTGGACAACGCCCTGATGCGCTTCGTGGAGATCCTCTTCGCCTTCCCCGGCTTCTATCTGCTGCTGGCCCTCACCGCGGTCCTCCCGCCGACGCTGCCCTCCACCACGCGCTTCTTCATGATCGTGGTGGTATTGAGCTTCCTGGGGTGGGCGGGGCTGGCGCGCGTGATCCGCGGGCTCGTCCTCTCGCTCAAGGAGCGGGAGTTTGTGCTGGCCGCCCGCGCCGTCGGCGCCAGCGACGTCCTGGTGATCGTCCGGCACGTCCTGCCCAACACCCTCTCCTACGTTATCGTGGGCGCGACGCTGGCCATCCCCGGCTACATCCTCGGGGAGTCAGCCCTCAGTTTCCTGGGCCTGGGCATCCGCGAGCCCCAGGCCTCCTGGGGCAACCTCCTCTCCGCGGCGACGAATATCCAGGCCATGACCCAGTATCCGTGGCTCCTGGCGCCTGGGGTCTTCATCTTTGTCGCCGTGCTGGCCTATAACCTGTTTGGCGATGGGATCCGTGACGCCGTCGATCCCCGCCAACGTGTCTGACGCTTCTCTGGGCCCGGCCTCGGACGGCGTCGCGCTGTGGCACTCCAACCAGATCCTGCGGGAAGCCAACCGAAGGGGCGTGGACCCCGCAGGAGGACAGAGGAATTCCGCGCCGGAGGAGAAATGAGTGTAGGGCAGGTTCGCAGCTTGCGTGAAAGTTGAAGGGCACACACACGTTCGATCAGCCCAAACGACGCGCTGGCGCGCGTCAAGGAGGGATGCAAGGTCATGCTCAGGCTGATCTGCCCAACGGTCGTCGTCGTGATGACCCTCGCTCTGGCGATCAGTCTCTTCCCGGCCGTGGCGGCGGCACAGCGCCGCGATGCGGTGGTCATCGGTACTGCCCAGGAGCCGGCCGGCCTGGGGCCCTGGTGGACCCTGGCGGTCGGCGTGATGGTGGAGAACTCGGTCAGTCAGGAACTGGTCAGCCGCAACGAAAAATGGCAGCTGATCCCGGTCCTGGCGGAGAAAGTTCCCACCATCAAGGATGGGGACTGGGAGGTCCTGCCCGGCGGCAAGATGCGGTTGACCTGGAAGATCCGGCGGGGCCTGACCTGGCACGACGGCAAGCCGCTCACCGCCCTGGACGTGCGCGTCACCTACGGGATGCTGCGCAACCCGCGCAGCCCCACGGTGAGCCGGTTCATCCTCCGCAAGATCGACAACATGCTGGTCCCCAACGAGAACGATCCCTACACGCTCATCGAGCAGTGGAATGAGCGCTACCCCTTTGCCAACGACCACGGCCGGGACTGGCCACACCGCCCCTACCCGCGGCACATCCTGGAGCCCACCTACCTGAGCGACCCGGCGAAGCTCCGGGCCCACCCCTACTTCCGGGCGCCTATCGGCAGCGGGCCCTTCAAGTTCAAGGAGTGGGTGGCGGGCAGCCACACCACGTTCGAGGCCTACGAGGCCTACAAGGGTCCGGGTGGGTCTCCGAGGATCAGGACCCTGACCTACCGCTACATCCTGGATTCCACCGTGCTGCAGGCCAACGTCATCGCCGGCCAGGTGGACGCCACCGACATCAACAACTTTTCCTGCGAGCAGATGGCGCAGATCGAGCGCCGTAACTCTCAGGTGGCCGCCCACTACATCCCGGCGCTGCTCTGGGAGCACGTGGACTTCAACCACGACCATCCGTGGTTGAAGGACAAGCGGGTGCGGCAGGCCATCGCCCACGCCCTGGATCGCAGTGCCATCTCGGAGGTGTCCTGCCTGGGCGGCAGGCAGCCCGTGGCGCACACCTGGCTGCCGCAGCGCCACTACGGCTACAACCCCAACGTCAAGAAGTACGACTACAGCCCCGACCGGGCCAGGGCGCTGCTGGCGGAGGCCGGATGGGCGACGGTGGGGCCGGACGGCATCCGGCGCAACGCCCGCGGCGAGCGCTTCGAGATCTCCATCATGACCACCGCCGGCAATGCCATCCGGGAGCAGACGCAGCAGATCATGAAGGACCATCTGCGCGCGGTGGGCATCGACCTGAAGATCGACAACCGGCCGGCGTCGGTGCTCTTCGGCCAGATCACGCGCCGGCGCCAGTACCCCCACCTGGTGATGTACGCCTGGGTGTTCAGCCCGGTCACCGATGGGTTTGCTCTCTGGCACTCCCGGCAGATCCCGCGCGAGGCCAACAATTACGAGGGGAACAACACGCCGGGGTACAGCAACCCCGAGGTGGACCGCCTGGAGGAGGCCATCGTCCAGGAACTGGATGAGGCCAAGCGCAAGCAACTGCTCATGCGCCAGCAGGAGATCTGGGCGGAGGACCTGCCCAGCATCCCGCTGGTCTTCCGGCTGGCGCTGCTCACCAACAAGAAGTCGATCCGCAACGTCAAGCCGGTGCAGCTGGGGTCGGTCTACCTGCCCTGGAACGCTAACGAGTGGCAGCAGTGAGATGACGCGGGGGGCGCCCCGGCGGCGCCCCCCGCACCCTGATCGGAGCGGCCGAGCGGCGCGAGGCGCAGGGTGCAGCGGTTCCTCGTCCACCGGTTCCTGCAGATGGGGGTCATCCTCGTTGGCCTCTCGATCATGATTTTCTCCCTCCTGGCCCTCACTCCCGGCGATCCCGTCGACCTGATCGCCGCCAGCGATCCCAACATCAGGCCCGAAGACGTCAAGGCCCTGCGCGAGTACTACGGCGTGGACGACCCCATTCACGTCCGCTATCTGAAGTGGCTGCGCGCCACGCTGAAGGGCGACCTGGGCTACTCCCGCACCTACGGCCAGCCGGTCGCCCGGATCATCGGCGAGCGCATAGCCAACACCGCCTGGCTGCTGGGCGCGTCCTTCCTGATCGGCTTCAGCATCGGCATCCCCATCGGCATCCACTCCGCCCTGCACCAGTACTCGCGCTCCGACTACGTCGCCACCGTCTTCTCCTTCGGCGGGCTGGCCATGCCGGTCTTCTGGCAGGGGATCATCTTCATCTTGCTCTTCGCGGTCTGGCTGCCCATCTTCCCCGCCGGCGGGTTCACGCAACCCGGCTACCAGGGGTGGTGGGTGTGGGACCGGCTGCGCCATCTGGTCTTGCCGGCGCTGGTGCTGGGGACTCACGGCTGGGCGTCGTGGACCCGGTACATGCGCAGCAGCATGCTGGAGGTGCTGCGGCAGGACTACGTGCGTACGGCGCGGGCCAAGGGCGTGCCCGAGCCCAGCGTCATCAACAGCCACGCTCTGCGCAACGCCCTCATCCCCATCATCACCCTGCTGGCCCTGAGCTTCCCGGGGCTGGTGAGCGGCGCGGTGATCACGGAGACCGTCTTCTCCTGGCCGGGGATGGGGCTGCTGCTCTACCAGGCGATCCTGGGGCACGATTACAACGTGGCGATGGCGGCGCTGCTGTTCCACGCCCTGCTGGTGGTGATGTTCAACCTGATGGCGGACATCGCGTACGCGATCGTCGACCCGCGGGTGCGATACTCGTGAGAGCATCCGGCGCATCGGCGCGCGCACCCCTCACCCTGACCCTCTCCCCTCGCAGGGGAGAGGGCGCCTGGAGTTAGCGGATGGCAGGCAACGCGGTCGGTGACCTGCGCGCGACCCTGGCCGCGCGCCGCCGCGAGGCCCGCGGAGGGGCCACCGGCCTCAGCTACTGGCAGATCGCCCGCCGGCGTTTCGTCCACCACCGCCTGGCCATGGCGGGCGGTACCGTGGCGCTGATCCTCTCCGTGGTCGCGCTGCTCTCGCCCTGGATCTCTCCCTATGCCTTCGACAGGCTGGACCTCCGCGACCGCAAGGCGGCGCCCACCCTCTCGCATCCCTTCGGCACCGACGAGCTGGGGCGGGACGCGCTGACCCGCGTCATGCACGCAGGGCGCGTCTCCCTGGTGGTGGGCTACGCGACCGCGGTGAACATCGCCCTGATCGGCACGGTGGTTGGTGCGGTGGCGGGGTTCCACGGGGGGGTGATCGACAGCGTCTTCATGCGCATCGTGGACGTCCTCCTCTCCGTGCCCACGATCCCCCTGTACCTGATCATGTCCGCCCTGGTGCCCGGGGGCGGTGTCGGCCGCATCGTCTTCATCTTTACGCTGTTCGGGTGGACCACCGTCGCCCGCCTGGTGCGCGGCCAGATCCTGTCCCTCAAGAGCCTGGACTACGTGGAGTCGGCCCGGGCCATGGGCGCCTCGGAGGGCCGCATCATCCTGCGCCACCTGGTGCCCAACACCATGGCCCCCATCATCGTGGCGGCCACCCTGACCGTCGGCAACGCCATCCTGGGCGAGTCGGGGCTGAGCTACCTGGGGCTGGGCATCCAGCCGCCCATCCCCTCCTGGGGCAACATGCTGCAGCGCGCACAGGAGTACGTATGGAACGCCTGGTGGCTGGCCGTCTTCCCGGGGGTGTTCATCTTCATCACCGTGCTGGCCTTCAATTTCCTTGGGGACGGGCTGCGGGACGCCCTGGACCCCCGCCTGAAGGTCTAGGGGCCAGCCGACCGCCTCCCCCGGCGG
>JACQTN010000249.1 GCA_016210785.1 Armatimonadota bacterium | reverse complement strand
TCCGCGAACCGGCCGTGTAGCGCCTGCAGGTCTCCGCGCAGCCGCGCCGCGTTGGCCTCGTACACGCCGCGGCCGGCGGGATCGGCCCGGGCGAACCCCGCGGCGATGTTCGCCGCCTGCTGCTGCGCCAGCACCGGATCGAGCCAGACGTGCGGGTCGATCCCGTTCCGCTTCACCAGGCGGAGCCCGGCGCTCGCGTTGACCACGACCGTGCCACGGGGCAGCTGCCGGAGCACGCGGGCGATCCAGGGTTCCAGTCCCGCGCCGTTGTAGACGACGATCTTCGCCCTGGTCAGGGCGACCATATCTCTGGGCGTCGGCTCGTAATCGTGTGGCTCCGCTCCCGCGGGCACCAGGTTGCGCACCTCGGCCCGCTCCCCGCCCACCCGCTTCGCGAACTCGTACAGGGGGTAGAAGGAAGCCACCACGGACAGCCGCGCGCCGCCGCCCGCGGCTCCGGCGGTTGCCGCGGGGGCCGAAGAATTGGCGACCACCAGGAGGCCAGCCAGTCCCAGAATCGCCACTCTCAACATCGCGTATCCTCTACGCCACGCTCACCGGGCCGCCGGCGCCTGGCACCGCCTGCAGTAGCCGAACAACTCGAAGCGGTGCGCGGTGACCTTGAACCCCCGCGCGCGTGCGGCTCTCTCCGCCGCCGCCAGGAAGCAGCGGTTCAGCGATTGGATCGTGCCGCAGGAGAGGCAGACCAGGTGGTGGTGGTGTCGCCCTCCCATCAATTCGTAGCGCCCGCGGGCGTCGTCCAGGAAGAGCCGCTGCACCAGCCCCTCCTGGGCGAAGGTCTCGAGGGTTCGGTAGACCGTGACGAGGCCCAGCCCCGAGCGGATGTGGCGCGCCCTGGTGTGGATCTCCTCCGCGGTGGGCGCGCACCCCAGCTCCTGCAATGCCTGGAGCACCGCGCGGCGTTGCGCGGTCATCCGTCCTCCGCCTGCCCTGGCCCGACGGGTCAGCGGTGCCGTGTTCATCTCGCGACTCTCCTGATAATGAAAATCATTTTCACCTGATACACACGCATGATACCCGGCCGGCATAGCCCTGTCAACAAACACGGGCGGGGTGACATTTTCCCAGAACAGTTAGCGGTGACAGAGTCTCAGAACATCCACAGGGGGGCCGACCGATGTTGACGGGGCGTGCCCCGTCCGGTACGATGGCCGGTGAGGTTCAATCCAAGCGGCCGCGAGGCCGCATGTCGTCGCGCGAGCTGCCGGGTATCTCTCATGATCCTCCACAGGTGTCGCGTGGCCGTGCCTGTCACAGCCATCCTCCTTCTGGGGTGGTGGTGGGTATGGCATGGCATCGACGCAGCGGCCCAACCCGCCCCCGAGGACGCCGTGCTCGTGGGGGCCGGGGACATTGCCAGTTGCAACAGCGACGGCGACGAGGCCACCGCCCGCCTGCTCGACACCATCCCGGGCACGGTCTTCACCGCCGGCGATAACGCCTATGAGCGCGGGACCGACGACGAGTTTCGGGAATGCTACCGTCCGACCTGGGGGCGGCATCGCGCGCGGACGCGGCCAGCGCCGGGCAACCACGATTACGGCACGCCCGGCGCCGCCGGCTATTTCCGCTATTTCGGTGCGGCGGCGGGAGAGCCCGGCCGCGGATACTACAGCTACACGCTGGGCACCTGGCAGGTGTTGGTCCTCAACAGCAACTGCCGGGCCATCGGTGGCTGCGGCGACGGCTCCCGGCAGATGGCCTGGCTTCGGGCCGAGCTCGCGAACCACCGGGCGCAGTGTACGGTGGCCATCTGGCATCACCCGCCCTTCAGCTCGGGCCTGCACGGCAGCCAGCCGGAGACGCAGCCCCTGTGGGCGGCCCTGTACCAGTCCGGCGGAGACGTGGTGATTGCCGGTCACGATCACTCCTATGAGCGCTTCGCCCCGCAGGACGCTCAGGGGCGGCCCGATCCCACAGGGATGCGCCTGTTCGTGGTCGGGACCGGGGGGCGGAGTCACTACCGGTTCAGGACGCCACTACCCACGAGCGAAGTGCGGCACACCGGGACATTTGGGATCTTGAAGCTCGTGCTGCGCCCGGGTCGCTACGAGTGGGAGTTCGTCCCCGAGGCCGGCAAGACGTTCCACGACAGCGGGTCAGCAGTCTGCCGCTAGATGGTGAATTCACCGTCGCTCCGGCCGTAACCCATGTCGGACCTGATCGGTGCCCCGGTGCGGCGCGTCGAGGACGGCCGCCTGCTCCGCGGGCGTGGCGGTTTTCTGGCCGACCTCCGCCTCCCCGGCGCCCGCCAGGCGGTTTTCATCCGGAGCCCGTACCCCCACGCCCGCATCGTGGGCGTGGACGGGTCGGAGGCGCTGGGGATGTCGGGGGTGGAGGCGGTGGTCAGCGGGCGCGATCTCCTTCCCCTGGTCCGGCCTGTCGTCACCGCCCTGCGGCTGGAAGGCATGGCGGCCTGCGGGCGCCACGCCCTTGCCCACGACGTGGCCCGGTACGTGGGCGATCCCGTGGCGGTGGTGGTGGCGGCCGACCGCTACGCGGCGGAAGACGCCGCGGAACGGGTGGCGGTGCACTATGAACCGCTGCCTGCGGTCGTCGGCGCGGCACAGGCAGTGGAGGCCGGCGCGCCGCGCGTGCACCAGGACATCCCTGACAACCTGCTCCTCCGCATGACGCAGCGGTCAGGCGAGGTGGACGCGGCGTTCGCGCGGGCCGCGCTGCGCGTGGAGGAGACCTTCACCACCGGACGCGTGACCGCGGCGTCGCTGGAGACGCGAGGGTGTGCCGCGGCGTACGACGCGGCGGCGGGGACGCTCGCGGTGTGGTCGTCCACGCAGGCGCCGCACATGCTGCGCACGGTCATCGCCGCCTGCCTGGACCTGCCCGAGCACCGCGTGCGCGTCATCACCCCCGACGTGGGCGGCGGCTTTGGGCACAAGGCCTTCGTCTCCCCGGAGGAGCTCACGGTCTGCGCCCTGGCGCGGATGCTCGGGGTTCCTGTGCAGTGGGTGGAGGACCGCCGTGAGAACCTCACCGCCAACCTGCACGCCCGCGAGCAGCGCCTGACGCTCGCCCTGGCGTTCGCCGCGGACGGCCGGCTGCTCGGCATGAGGGCGGACATCCTCAGCGACGCGGGGGCGTACTCGGTCTACCCGTCCGGCAGCGCCCTGGACGCGCTCTCCGCCATGCTGGCCCTGCCCGGGCCGTACGCCTTCCCGGCCTTCGAGGCCACGCTGCGCGCCGCGCTGACCAACAAGGCGCCCACCGGATCCTATCGGGGCGTGGGCATGCCCATCGGCACCTTTGCCCGGGAGGTGCTGCTGGACGCGGCGGCGCGCCGGCTCGGCATCGACCCTGTGGATGTGCGCGTACGCAACCTGATCCCCGATGGCGCGTTTCCCTACACCGCGGCCAACGGCGCCGTGTATGACAGCGGGCGCTATCGGGATCTGGTGGACCGGGCGATGCGGGCGATCGACTACGAAGGGCTGCGGCGCGTGCACGGCGGCGGGAGCGCGCGGGTCCGCGCGGAGGACCGGCACCGCGGCAGAACGGGGGAGGGCGCGCCAGACCGCCACGGCGCCGGCTCCCGCATGCGGTGGGGCGTCGGCATCGCCTGCTTTGTGGAAGCCACCGCGCCGGGGGTCGACGTCTACGGGCGCACGGGCGTGCAGCGGGTCGGCGGGGAGACCGCCTGGTTGCGCATGGAGCCCTCCGGCGAAGTGACCGCGTTCGTCGGGACGGTCTCGCAGGGTCAGGGACACGAGACGGCGCTGGCGCAGGTCGTGGCCGGGACGCTCGGGCTTCCCCTGGAGGCGGTCCGCGTCGTCGCCGGCGACACGCTGGCCACCCCCTACGGTGGCGGGACCATCGGCAGCCGCACCGCGGTGGCCTCGGGCGGCGCGCTGCTGCTGGCTTCGCGGGCGCTGCGCGACCGCCTGACGCAGATCGCCGCCCACCTGCTGGAGGCCAGCCCGGCCGACATCGAGTCGGACGGCGGCGTGCTGCACGTCCGGGGCGCCAGAGAGCGCGGCCTGCCCGTGCGCGAGGTGGCCCGGGTCGCCCACTTCGAGACCCACCGCCTGCCGCCGGAGATCGAGCGGGGGCTGCAGGTCACGGAGCATCACGCCCTGCGCACCACGTGGAGCAGCGCTGTACATGCCGCGGTGGTGGAAGTTGACGCGGGGGTCGGCGCGGTTCGCGTGGAGCGTTATGTCGTGGTGGAGGACTGCGGCCCCATCATCAACCCGCTAATCGTGGACGGTCAGGTGCACGGCGGGGTCGCGCAGGGGCTCGGGGAGGCGCTGCTGGAGCACGCCGCCTACGGCGCGGACGGGCAGCCGCTGGCGGCGACGCTCCAGGACTACCTGCTGCCCACCAGCGCGGATGTGCCCCCCGTCGAAGTCCACCACCTGGAGACACCGTCACCCCACACCGTAGGCGAATTCAAGGGGATGGGGGAATCCGGAACCATCGGTGCACCCGCGGCGGTGGTGAACGCCGTCGCCGATGCCCTCGGCGTCGAGATCACGAGGATGCCACTCCGGCCAGAAGATCTGGTGATCAAATACTCTCGGCCAGGATGATGGCCTGGGCCACCTCTCGCATCGGTTTCCTCAAATTGCGGCTCTGCTTTTGAATGCGCAGGAAGGCCTCTTCCTCGCCGATCCCGTGCCGGCGTATGAGAATCCCCTTCGCGCGCTCCACGACCTTCCGCGTCTCCAGCGTCTCCCGCAGGTCGCCGATCTCCTTGCGCAGGGCCTGGATCTCGGCGAAACGCGCCATGGCCATCTCCAGGGCCGGGGCCAGGTCGGCCTCCTTGAAGGGCTTGACCAGGTAGGCCAGCACGCCGGCTTCCTTCGCCCGTTCCACCAGGTCCCGGTCGCTGTAGGCGGTGAGGAGAACGATGGGCACGGGATTCTCGGCCATAATCGCCCCCGTCGCCTCGATGCCGTCCATCTCGGGCATCTTGATGTCCAGCAGGATCGCGTGAGGTTTCAGCGCCCGCGCCAGCTCCACCGTCCGCCGGCCGTCGCCCGCCTCGCCCACCACCTGGTAGCCCTGCTCCTCCAGCATGGCGCGCAGGCCCATGCGGATGAGGGCCTCGTCGTCGGCGATCAGCAGGCGCAGCCTGCGCGTCGCTCGCCCCCTCTCGCGCGGCGGGCGCCCGGCCGAGGACTGACGCGGGGGGGCGGAATCTTTCCGCGGCCTTCCGGAGGAGGTGGTCACAGGGCGGGGCGGGGGAGGGCGATCACGGCGCGGGTTCCCTTGCCCGTGCTCTCGACAGTGAACTTTCCTTTCAAGTCGTCGGCCACCAGCGCGTGCACGATGCGCAGCCCCAGGTCGCCGCCGGCGGAGGGATCGAAGCCCGCCGGCAGGCCGATGCCATCGTCGCGGACCTCCACCTCCACGCTGCTGCCCTGCTGCCCCACCGTGATGGAGACCACCCCGCGGTCGCGGTGGGGGAAGGCGTGCTCGATGGCGTTCTGCAGCAGTTCGTTGACGGCCAGCGCCAGCGAGCTGGCCTGCTGCGACGGCAGCGACAGGTCTTCGCCCGTCACCGCCACCTGCAGGTCCAGCGCCGGCCGGGACATGTTCTGGCTGACCACGCGGGCGACCCGGTCCAGCATCTCGCGTACGTTGATCAGTTGAAAGCCCTGGACGGAGAGGATCTCGTGCACCGTGGCGATGCTGAGGATGCGGTTAATGGTCTCGGTCAGCACCTCCCGCCCGGAGACCTCCCGCCCGTCGCGGAGCTGCAGGCGCAGCAGCATGGCCACGGTCTGCAGGTTGTTCTTCACCCGGTGGTGCATCTCGCGCACCACCGCCGACTTCACGGCCAGGTTGGCGTTCTCGATGGCCAGCGCGGTCTGGTTGGCCAGCGTGCCCATCAGGGTGACCTCGGCATCGCTGAAGTGGTGGGGCGCTTCCCGGTAGCAGTTGAAGACGCCGATCACCTTATCCCGCACCACCAGCGGCACCGACAGCAAGGCGCGCAGCCGCTCCTGCCGGGCCATCTCCTTGTGGACGAAGCGCGGGTCCTCCAGCACGTCCGGCACGGCGATGGGCCGCCCATCCCGCGCCACCAGCCCGGCGATGCCCTCGCCGACCTTGAGGTTGGGCCGCAGCCAGTACGCCTCCCCCGCGCTCTGGGTGGCGGCCAGCACCAGCTCCTGCCGCGCTTCGTCCACCAGGGCCAGGGAGCACACCCTGGCGCTCAACAGGGTGGCCGCCATCTCCACGATCAGCTTGAGGATCTCCTCCAGGTAGAGCGGGGC
>JACQTN010000246.1 GCA_016210785.1 Armatimonadota bacterium | reverse complement strand
GTGATGGTAGGCGATCGCGTTGAGCACCTCGGGCGGCTCGTGGTAGCGGCGGCAGATGTCCATCCCGATGGCGCTGTGCGTACCCTCGACCTCGTGCGTCAGCGCCTTGCCGATGTCGTGAAGCAGCCCCGCCCGTCTGGCGAGCTGGACATCCGCCTCCAGGTGAGACGCCAGCAGGCCGGCCAGCAGGGAGACTTCAACCGAATGGGCCAGCAGGTTCTGCCCGTAGCTGTGCCGGAACTTCAACCGGCCCAGAACCTTGATCTCCTCCGGGTGCAGGCCGTGGACGCCGGCCTCGAAGGCCGCGCGTTCACCATCCTCCTTGATGCGCTGCTCAAGCTCCCGCTGGGCCTTCTCCACCATCTCCTCGATCCGCGCCGGGTGGATGCGCCCGTCCGCGATGAGCTTCTCCAGCGTCATCTTGGCGATCTCCCGGCGCACGGGATCAAAGGAGGAAACGGTCACCGCCTCCGGAGTGTCGTCGATGATGAGGTCCACGCCGGTCAGGCTCTCCAGGGCGCGGATGTTCCGGCCTTCCCGGCCGATGATGCGGCCCTTCAGGTCGTCGTTGGGGAGCGGGAAGACGGAGACCGTGACCTCCGCGGTGTGGTCGGCGGCGCAGCGCTGGATGGCCAGGGCCAGGATGTCCCGGGCCCGGCGTTCACCTTCGTCGCGGGCCTCCTGCTCCACCTTGCGGATAAGCTGGGCGGCCTCGTGACGAATCTCGCTCTCCAGCTGCCGGAGGACCTCCGCCTTGGCCTGCTCGGCGGTCATGCCGGCGATCCGCTCCAGCTCGGCGCGCTCCTGGTCGCGGATCGCTTCGACCTCTTCCCGAACGCTTGCCGTCTCTTGCTCGCGCTGCGCGATGGCGCGCTCGCGGCGCTCTAGGGACTCTGCCTTCCGGTCCAGGTTTTCCTCGCGCTGAACGATACGTCGCTCGAGCCGCTGAATCTCTGCCCGTTGCTCGCGGAGCTCTCGTTCGGCCTCGCGCTTGATCCTGTACGCTTCATCCCTGGCTTCCAGGATGGCCTCACGCTGCTTCGCCTCGCCCTCCTTGACCGCATCCTCGACAATGCGACGGGCAGCTTCCTCAGCGGACTTGATCTTGGCCTCGGCGACGTACTTCCGCAGGAGGTATCCCAGGAGAAAGGCCCCCGCGCCCACCAGAACGGCGATGCCAACAACGAGGGCGGGGTTCGTGGCCAGTCACCTCCCTGTATGCGGTGTCTCGTACGTACGTCGCAACCTCCGGTGCTCTGCCGGCTCCGGACGACCGGTCCCGCCGCCGGAGCCAGATCAGCGATCACCCCTTTTCACTCTCTCGTCATGCCGGGCGTTCCGCGGAACCCCGGACGTCCGAATGAAGATCTCCCCCGTGCCGAACCCTGGAGCAGACCCGGGACCGGCGGCCGGGGGAATGGCCCACGCGTCGGACAGTGATGCGAACAGCCGAAAAGGGCGCACCGCGCACCTTAAAGGTATTCTAGATGCGCGGCGGGAGGGGTGTCAAGCGCGGGTGGGTGGGGTCAGGGGACCGGCCGCGTCACCTCCTCCACCTCCGGCGCGGCCAGCACCCGCGGAGCGTGGTCGATGGTCTCCAGCACAGGGATTTCCGCTCCGGTGGCCGCCCCCAGGTCCCGGAACCGGCGGGCGGATGGCATCACCCGCGACTCCAGGGAGCCGACGGTCTTGTTGTAGGCTGCGACCGTGCGCTCCAGCGACCTGCCCACGTCGGCCAGATGGTCGGCCATCGTCCCGAGCCGGTCGTACAGTTGCTTACCCAGCTCGCGGACCTCCATGGCGTTGGCCGCCAGCCGCTCCTGCCGCCAGCCGTGCGCCACCGTGTGCATCAGGGTGATAAGGGTCATCGGGGTCGCCAGCACCACGCCTCTGGCCATCGCGTCCTCCAGCAGGGATCGATCGGCCTGAGCGGCCGCGGCCATGAAGGACTCCCCCGGCACGAACATCACCACGAACTCCAGCATGTCCGGGAAGTGATCCCGGTAGGCCTTGGCCGCCAGCTGATTCATGTGCGCCCGTAGCTGCTGGGCGTGCCGCGTCAGGGCGACCTGGCGCCGGTCCTCGGCCGTCTCCGCCACGGCATCCAGGTAGGCCGCCAGCGGCACCTTGGCGTCCACGATAATCTGCCGACCCCCGGGCAGGCGGATGATCATGTCTGGCCTGAGCCGGCCGGCTTCCGACTCCAGGGTCTGCTGCTCCGCGTAGTCGCAGTGTTCCGACATGCCAGCCAGTTCCGCGACGCGCCGCAGCGTGATCTCGCCCCAGCGGCCGCGCACCTGCGGCGTGCGCAACGCTGCCACCAGGTTTCCCGTCTCCCGCTGGAGATGCTGCTGGGTAACGCTCAGCGCCCGGAGCTGCTCTTGCAGGCTGCCGTAGGCACGCTGCCGGCTCTCCTCGATGGCGCGGAGGTGCTCCTCGTAACGCGCCAGCGCCTGCTGCAGCGGGGTCACCAGCGCGTCGATGGCCTGCTGGCGCCTGCCGATGTCGCCCCGCGCCTCCTGCACCACCGTCTGGAGCGATTGTCGGGCCAGATCCAGGAAGGACTGGTTGTTGCTGCGCAGCGCGTCGGCGCTGAGGGCCTTGAAAGTCTCGGCGAGATTCGCGGCGGCGCTGTCCAGCAGCGCCCGCTGCTCCTGGATGCTGCGGTGCGCCTCCTCCAGGCGGGTCTGCGCCTCCGTCTTGGCGGTGCGCTCCCCCTCCAGGGCGGTGCGGATCGTCCCGATCTCATCGTCCCGCTCCGCGAGCTGCCGGCGCAGCTCTTCGGTGAGCCCCTCCGCGGCGCGGGCTCGCCCCTCGACTTCCGCCACCTGCCCGGCCAGCGCGGCACGCGTCCGGGCCCCGGACCAGAGCCAGACCACGACGCTGCCCGCAGCGATGCCCAGCACGACCAGCGCGATCTCCATCATCCGGTTCGCTCACGCTCCGCTCCGATCTCCGCGGCGCACCGTGCCGCGGGAACCGCTCCGGCGCTGTCCCCCTCACTCCCCCGTCGCCGTGTACGGGCAGATGGTGTTGAACGCGCAGTACCGGCAGGCCCGGTAGAAGTCCGGCGTGGCGATGAAGTTCTGGGCACGGATGCCCACAGACGCCCGGGTGATCAGGGCCACCGCCTCCTCGACCATCTCCTCGACGGGCGGCGTCGCGCCCACCACCACCTCGCTGCTGCCCAGGAAGCGCAGTTCCAGGCGGGTGGGCGTCGTGCCGTGGGCCTCCCGGTAGGCCAGCGCGTAGACGGCGAGCTGCAGGCTCTCTCGCGCCCGCCTGGTTGCCTCCTTCACCGTGCGCACGTCGGTGGTCTTGTAGTCCACGATGACGATCTCGTCCCCGCGGATGTCCACCCGGTCCCACCGGCCGCGCACGCGGGTGCCGCCCACCTGGACGCTGAAGGGCATCTCCACCATGGTGGGCACGGTGCCCGCGGCCTCCTCAAAGTCGAAGAAACGCCGCACCACCTGGCGCCCTTCCTCCAGCCGGTGGTCCTCGTGCTCGCGGCTGATGAACCCCTCGTTGATCCACACCCTCTCCAAATGGGCCAGCAGGTGCTCGATGGTCACCGGCTGCCGGCGCGCCCGGCGCCGGTTGTACTCGCGCAGCGTCTCGTGGATCGCGGACCCGTACACGACCCGGTGGTCGCGCAGCACCGGCACCCGGAGGATGTTCACGTACTTGTACTTGAGGGGGCAGGTGACGTAATCGTCCACCTGATGGAAGCTCAGCACCAGCGGCCGCTCGCCGTCCCCCAGGAGCAGACCGTTGTTGTTCTCCTCCACGGGCGGGGCGTGCCGCTCAATAGCCTGCACCGCTGACGCCCGGAAGGCCTCCGGGTCCACGCGCGGCAGATCGAGGGCCTCCAGGACAAAAGGGCTGACCTTGCGCGGCCGCACGCCGCCGTAATCGCGGGCGCTGGTCAGGTAGAGCTCCTGCTGCGCGCGGGTCATCCCCACGTAGAAGAGGCGCCGCTCCTCCTGCATGTGGAAGTCGCCCGCGGGGAGGATGTCCTTCACCAGGGCGTCGGGCAGCGGGATCCCCTCGCTGCGCTGCCGGGTGGGGAAGCGGTCCGCCACGCCGCACACCAGGAAGACCACGGGGAACTCCAGCCCCTTGGCCTTGTGC
>JACQTN010000263.1 GCA_016210785.1 Armatimonadota bacterium | reverse complement strand
TCCATGGCGGGCGGCCGCCTGCCCAGGATGCTCATGCCGGTCAGCGCCATCACCGCCACCACGGCGCAGATCACCTGCATGGAGGTGATGGAGCCGAACAGCGGCGGGGTCTCCACGAAGAACTCCACCGCGCCCCGGGCGACGGCGTGCAGGAAGAGAAAGGTCATGAACAGGTAGCCCGGCGCGTGCGACCGCGCCGCCACGCCGCGCAGCGTGGCGTAGATGCCCAGCGCCGCCACCAGCAGGTAGAGCTGGGTGGGATGGCGCTTCTCGAAGAACATGTCCACGGCCCAGGGCAGTTCGGTAGGCTTGCCGATGAACAGGCCGTGCAGCAGCGCGCCGATCATGGCCACGGCGTACCCGACGGCCAGCGCGGGAGAGATCAGGTCCAGCAGGGCGCCCAGCTTGATCCGGCGCCGCGCCGCGTAGATGGCCGCCACCACCAGGCCGCCGATCACCGCGCCATAGAAGGTGAGGCCGGAGTCTTTCCAGATGGTGAAGACGGTCCCTGGGTTGGCCGCGAACGCCCGCAGGTTGGTCACCACGAACCCGAGGCGGCCGCCCACGATGCCGCCGATGATCATGTACAACCCGACGTCCAGCATCTCCGCGGGGTCGATGCCGAGGGTGGCGGAGCGCCGGCGCACCATGCTGATGCCGATGAGGAACGCCAGGAGGAGGAAGAGGCCGAACGACGAGATGGGGAACGGGCCGAGATTGAAGAGGACGGGCTTCATTGCTCACCCCCTACCGGAGAGGCAGAGTTGGTTGGGCCGCGTCAGGCCCCGGTCTGGCGGCCGCGCCCCCGCACGAGCGTGTAGAAGAGGCATCCGCCCCCCACCACGATCGCCACGTCGGCCAGGTTGAACACCGGCCAGACGCGGAAGTCCAGGTAGTCGACGACGTGCCCGAACCGCAGGCGATCGATGAGGTTGCCGCCCGCCCCGCCCATCATGATCGCGACCCCGGCGCGCGAGAGCGGGCTGTGCCGCCACCGCTCCCTAGTGTAGAGGAGGAGCGCAACGGCGGTCAAGGCGCTGGCCAGCGCGCGCAGCGCGCCCGCGCCGTGCCACACGCCGAAGGCGATGCCCGGGTTGGTGACGTGGGTGAGGTGAAAGATGCCGAAGACGACGGGCAGCGAGGCGCCAAAGGGAATCCTGGACAGCACCGCGGCCTTGATCGCCTGATCGAGGCCGGCCACGGCGATGGCGAGAAGGGTCAGCGCCGCCGTTCCTCTTCGGTCTTGCAGGTCACGCACAGCTTGGCCCACGGGAGTGCCCGCAGCCGCTCGATGGCGATGGGGCTCCCGCATCGCTCGCACGTGCCGTAGGTCTTGTTCTTGACCTTGGCCAGCGCGTCTTCGACCTGCTTGAGCAAACCCTGGATGCTGGACCCCACGGCCAGCCCCTTCTCCCGCTCGAAGGTGTCCGCCGCGAAGTCGGTCAGGTCTTCGTCATAGCCCTCGAAGTTCATCCCGGAGCGCTCCTCGGGAGAGCTGACGACCTCGCTCTCGAGATCCCGCAACTCCTGGATGAACCGCTTGCGCTCGGCTTCGAGGATCTTCTGGAAGCGCGCCAGTTCACCCGCAGGGAGAGGCCTGGGCTTCGGGCGCGCCACCTGGCGGGCGGCCGCGGCGTCGGCCAGGGGGGTGCCGCGGGCGGTCAGAGCCCGGGGCTCCACGGCGGGGACCCGCCGGGCGCTGGCGGCCGGCCCCTTCCCGTCGGCGGACCGCTTCACGTCGGCCCTAGCGACTACCTTCCTGGCGGCGCCGGCGCTCCCAGGGCCGCCGGGCGCTCCGCGGCCGGCGGCCCGGACCGCGGTGCTCGATCCCCTGTTCGCCCCTCTCGCCGCAGGTCTGGTGGCCGCCCTGGACGCCTTCGTTCCCCGTGTGCCCATGTCCGGCAAAGCCCTCCATGCGTGTCGTGCGCCAGCGATTCAGGCGTTAGTGTAACGAATTGATCACCAGTTGGCAAGGGCTATTGTACTGAGGTAGACTGATGGCCGTGGGGGCGTAGCTCAGTGGGAGAGCACCTGCTTTGCAAGCAGGGGGTCGCCGGTTCGAATCCGGTCGCCTCCACCATTCCCTGCCATCATCCCCTCCGGTAGCCCCCGGCGTCCTCCGCCCGCCCCGTCACTGGTTGTGGGAGTCCACATCACCGCGCCGCTGAATCATTCCCCCGGCCGGGACGTTTGCAGGTAAGGGAGGGCGCGCGGCTCCGGGCCACCGGAGCGCGGGGTTCGAACACCATCATGCAAGGAGGTCGCGACCATGAAGCTCGGGATCGGCTTGCCCAACACCATGTCGCACGAAACGGACCGCCGGCTCATGCTGGACTGGGCCCGGCTCGCCGACCAGGCGGGCTTCCACTGCCTGGCCGTCATCGACAAGCCCAACTACGACGCCTGGGATCCCCTGATCACCCTCGCGGGCGTTGCCGGCGTCACGGAGCGCGCGCGGCTGGCGACGACCATCCTCCAGCTCCCCAACCGTAATGAGGTCGTGGTGGCAAAGCAGGCCGCGGTCATCGACCGGCTGTCGGGCGGACGCCTGGATCTGGGCCTGGCCGTGGGCGGGCGGAAGGATGACT
>JACQTN010000262.1 GCA_016210785.1 Armatimonadota bacterium | reverse complement strand
CTACATGTGGGGTCCGACCATGGGGATCGTCCCGTTCCCGCTTCCTGCCTGGAACTGGTGGGGCCTGCTCTACGCGATGCTCTTCGGCTTTTTCATCCTGATTCCCGTGCGCGGCATGGTGAAGCTGCGCATGCGCCTGGCCCAGATGGCCCACGACCGGTGGCTGGGGTGGGGCGGGCTGATCTTGAAGGAGGCGCTCCTGGCCATCGGCGTGCTCAACATCGCCTACGGGTTCCTCTCCGCGTTTCTGGGCAGGGCGCCTTTCACCTGGTCACCAGAGCTGCTGTGGACCATGACGCAAGGAGGATGGGAAGGTGCCCGGATCGGGCTCCTGATCATGGGAGTCTCGTTTGCGGGCCTCGTCCTGGCGCGGGCCGCCTACAAGCGTACCGTCGGGATGCCGTTCTTCCGGGAGACCGATGGACAGACCCTGGCCAAGCAGGCCATCTTCCTGGGCGGGATCATTCCCTTTCTGTACGGCTTCCTGACCTTCATGACGGGGGAGGTGCGCCCGCTCAACGATGGCGCGTCCCTGGCCGTGGGGCTGGCGTGTTTCGTCTGGGGCATCCTCGTCCTGACAGTGTTTCGCGTCATCGCTCTCCGGAACCAGCGCCTGGCGGTCATGGAGCAGATGATGGACGTCATGCTGCCGGCATTTCCGGAGCCCGTGCGCAGGCGGGTGATGACCAAGAATCTCGTGGCCTTCGCCGGGATGCCGGAGGCGCAGCGCTTTCGGCTCATTTCGACAATGATGCGGATCCTGGCCGGGATGCCCGAGGAGACCCGCATGCTGATGCGCGGCGCCATGATGGGGGTCATGGCAGAGCTGCCGGGCGAGCAGCGGCGGCGTTTGATGCAGACGATGGACCGTGTGCTCATGGGGGGCGCAGCCTGATGGCTGGCCGGCCCATTACACCAAGGAGGGATCGCAATGGCCGCATGGGCATGGTTCGCGAGTCTCCTCGGCGGCGTGTTTATCGGTGTGCCGGTGGTGCTGCGCTGGGAGGGTGCGGAGGCCACTGTCAGCGTGATCCTCGGCATCTTCCTCCTGGGCGCCTCGCTGCTGGGCAGGCGCCAGCGGCCCGAGCCCGACGATGTGCTCGAGGCCGGAGTACCCGGAGTCGCCCCATCGGCTCATTCAGGCAATGGGGCAATGCGTGACATGGTGACGCACCTGGCGGTGCTGCCTGACGAGCAGCGGGCGGCGATGATCCGGGACCGGCTGACCCTCTTCGCCGGCATGCCGGACGAGCAGCGCAGACGCAGCATGGCCATGATGATGGACGCCATCAGCACTCTCCCCAAGCCTGAACTGAAAGCCATCGCCGTAACACGAATGCGGGTGCTTATGAGCCTGCCCCGGGACCAGGCGAAGGACCTGGTGCGTACCCACATGGAGGTCCTGATGGGCATGCCGCCTGCGATGATCAGGCAGGAGTTCGATCTGATGGGGGAGCTGATGATGGGCATGCCCGCCCACATGCGGATGCCGGCGGTTGAGCTGATGAAGTCTGTCATGGCGGGGATGCCCAAGTCCGCCATGACCAGGGTGATGGCGCTGGTACCACCTGCCATGTGGAAGATGCTCATGTAGAGTGGTGCACCCTACAAGGAGAGAGTCAGAATGAGACACACACGGACTGTCGTTGCCATCGGTCTGGCTGTTATGGTGTTCTGGGCAGGCCGGGCCGGGTCTGTCCTGGCGCAGCAGGCGCCCCAGGTGCAATCCATCACCCTGGAAGAGGCCCTCGCGACGGCCCTCCGGCGAAATCTCACGCTGCGGGTAGCGGCCTTTGAGGTGCGTGTGGCCGAGACCCAGCTTGTCCAGGCCACGGCGGCCAAATCGGGCCAGATCAATGCCACCGCGGCGTACTCGCGCACCCGCCAGCAGGATCCCATGGTCGTCCCGGTCAGTCCCGGTCCGGGCAGCGTCACCCTTCCCACGCCCGACGTCAACCAGTACCAGGCCGGCGTGGCCCTGCAGTTGCCCCTTTACACCGGCGGCCGGCTGGAGTCGCAGGCCGCACTGGCTGAGGCGAACCTGCGGGGCGCTCAGGCTGCCCTGGAGCGCATCAGACAGCAGATCGTTCTGGAAGTGAAGCAGGCGTATTACCGCCTCCTGCTGGCCAGGGCCGGCGAGCGGGCCGCGGAGCGGGTGCTGGCCCGTGCGCAGGAAAATCACCGTCTCGCCCGGGCGCGCGTCGAGGCGGGAACGGTGCCGCGGTTTGACGCGCTGCAGGCTGAAACCAGCGTGGCCAGCGCCGATCTGGGAGTGGTGCGGGTGCAAAACGACGTGGCCCTGGCCCGGCAGTCTCTGGCTGCACTGCTTTACCTCCCCCTGACCACCCCATTGGAGCCGAAGGAAGAGCTGACCTTCGCCCTGGCCCCCCGGGACCTGACCGTGGACAGTCTCATCGCCCGCGCGCTGCAGGCGCGGCCGGAGTTGGCCGAGCTTCGGGCTCAGACGGCGGTGGCGACTGCTGCGGTGGCGGTGGCCCGCAGCGGCCTGCTGCCCCATCTATTCCTGACAGCCATGTATGGCGGGATGGGCGGGCCCAGTTTCACGGAGACCTGGTCGGCGGGTCTCATGGTGACGCTGCTGGTGTTTGACGGCGGCGTCACTCAGGCCCGCATCCGCGAGGCCGAGGCCCGGCTG
>JACQTN010000268.1 GCA_016210785.1 Armatimonadota bacterium | reverse complement strand
GGGCGCGGGGAGGGCTCCGGCTGCATGCTATAATTAAGTCGAGAATGTTCCCAGACGAAGCTGGATAAAGTGGAACCGTCCGCGTTCTTGCCGGCAGGCCGTGACCTCTGGTTGAGCAGGGTCTCCCGGACTCGCCCGTTGCCAGCAACCCATTGCGAGTCACTTGAGACGAACGGCACCGCTCAACCTGGGCGGTGTCCGTCCGCCTTGGAGAGATCAGCATGAGGATACGAATCGTCAGCCCGGTGACAATGCGACGTGCGCCAGGCGTGGCCACTCGCAGTGTGGACGACAGGCGACAGGTGACCGTCGAGAGTGTCACCGTGCAAGCCGGCCCGGCCACCATCGAATGCGAGTTCGACGAAGTGATGGCCGGACCGGACACGGTTGCCCGCATCATCGAGGCCGAGCACGATGGTTGCGACGCCGTGGTGGTGAACTGCTTCGCCGACCCGGCGGTCAAGGCCGGGCGCGAGGTGGTCAAGATTCCGGTCCTCGGCCCGGGCGAGTCGGCCATGCACGTTGCAGCGATCCTCGGTCAGAGGTTCTCGGTGGTGACGGTCCTGGAGAGCGTGGCGCCGATCATCGAGAACCACTGCCGCATGTACGGACTGGCGGAGAAACTTGCCTCCATCCGATGGGTGAACATTCCGGTGCTGGAACTGCATGGCGACGAGACCAGGCTGCGCGTGGCCCTGGTGGAGGAAGCCGCGAAGGCCATCGAGATGGACGGCGCCCACGCGATCGTCCTTGGCTGTACGGGTATGACGGGGCTGGCGGTAGAGGTGCAGGAGGGCCTGAGGCAGCGAGGCCACGCTGGCATTCCCGTGATCGACCCCCTGGAGGCGGCTTTGAAGCTGGCGGAAGCCCTGGTCAGCCTGCATCTCAGTCACAGCAAGCGCACCTACCCTTACCCACCCGCCAAGGAGATCGTCGGCTACAACATTCGGCCGGCAGCGGTAGGCCCGTGAGCCATGCCAGGAAGCTGGGTGGGAAATCGAGATCACCAAACACCGTGTAGAGTGTAGCGGAGCCTAGTGCGGTGACAACTGGGCGATCGACAGGGCACCGGCTCAGGCCCCGACTTGTGGAGTGTAGGCTCAATAGTAGCGACAGAAAAACCGGAGGGAGGTAACGCCAAGGGGTCATTACGCTCAGTTGGGAGGAATGAACGGATGGAGACGACACTCAAGGGCAGGACCCGCATTCGCCGGCGGGAGTTCCTTCGACTGGCAGCCGGCGGCGCATCCCTGGTACCTCTGACGGGCGCGTGGACCACGACCCTGCTCATGGCGCCCACGGCCGCACGCGCAGCGACCACAGTCAGGGGTTATGGACCCAATCGACCCATGATCATCAACTGGACACGCGCCAGCGACCCGCCGACCATCGATCCGGCGGTGGGTGCCACGGTTTCAGGCGGCCTGGAGGTCATCTGGAACGTCTACGACACACTGGTTGGCTACAAGGGAGAGACGCTGGAGATCGAGCCCAGGCTGGCCGAGTCCTGGCAGGTATCCCCCGATGGCACGCGTTACACGTTCAAGCTCCGCAAGGGCGTGAAGTACCACTCCGGCGCCACCTTCAACGCCCACGAGGTGAAGTATAACCTCGAACGCATCCGGGCTGCCAATGAGCTGCCCGCCAGCTACTGGGGTCCCTGCGCGAGCATCGACGTCATCGACGACTACACCGTCCGCATGAACATGAAGTACCCCTTCGGCCCGTGGCTATCGGTACTGGCCGGCTCCAGGGGAATGTACATGGGCCCACCGCGGAGATCGGTCGAAGCGCGCGCCACCAAGGATGACCCCTGGGCGTCCAACTACTTCCGCGACCACGAGGATGGCACCGGCCCCTACATGCTTGAGGAGTGGAAGCGGGACGTGCGCATCATGCACAAGCGTTTCCCAGAGTACTGGGGAAGGTGGGCCGGCAAGCATGCCGACAAACACGTCTACTTGATCGTGAAGGAGGCGGCGACCAACCGGCTGATGGTGGAGAAGGGACAGATCGACATCGGCGCCGGGCCACCGATCTACGGCCTGGAGATGGGGAAGAATCCCAATATCGCCATCCGGAAGACCCCCAGCTTCATGACGTACTGGCTCACCCTCAATACCCAGAAGCCACCTCTGGACAACAAGCTGGTGCGCCAGGCGATCTGCTATGCCTTCGACTACGATGCCTGCCTGAACGACATCTACATGGGCTTCGGCGAGATGGGTGGCCGGGGTCCGATCCCGCGCACACTGTGGCCCTTCGTGCGGGATCTGCCGCCGTACAAGTACGATCTGAACAAGGCCAAGCGGCTGCTGGCTGAGGCCGGCTATCCCAACGGTGGCTTCACCCTCAACTGCATCATGATGGACGTCGAGGAGCGCAGGCGGATGGTAGAGCTGCTCCAGGCGGGCCTCAAGAAGCTCAACATCAATCTCACGGCGCGGTACGTGACCTGGCCGGTCAACGCCGCCGAGATGGGGAAGCCTCCCACAGAGAAGCCATTCCACGTGAGCGGCTACCTGGCCTGGCCGTCTTACCCGGATCCGGACGACATCTTCAAGAACCTTGAATCAAAGGAAGCGAAGGGTGGTCTCAACTGGGCGGCCTACCAGAACCCCGAGGTGGACAAGCTCATCCAGCAGGGCAAGTCGACCCTGGACAAGAACAAGCGCGTGGAGATCTACACCAGGGTCTGCCGGATTGTCCAGGAAGACGCTCCCATCATCGTCGCCGTGCAGAACAACATGATCCAGTTCTCCCGCAAGTGGGTGAAGACCTACATCGTGAACGCCGGGCTGCAGCACATTCAGATGTTCTACCCGGTGTACGTCGAAGGCCGTCCGCCGGAGTTTGACCACCTCTAGCGCACCCCAGAAAATGTTGCACATTTTCTGGGGGCCCCGCGCCAGCCCACCACCGGCACGTTCGACGCCGGTACAAGGTGTCGCATTCTACCTCGCTCGCCGGACTCACGGTGCCCCCACCACCCTACGGGCAGCCGGGGCGCTGAGGCAGAAATTCGTAGACACGCAACTGCGCGTGGGGCTGGCCGATGTCGCTGCGCCGGGGGGTGCCTCGTGACCGCGGGCACTTCCCGGCTCTGTCTCGCCTCGGCAGTTCCGGCACGAACCCGCCTGACCGCGATCAGGCCGCCGTGATCGCCCCCGGATGTCTCGGAGGGCGGGGCCCATGAAGCTCTACCAGTTCATTGCCCAGCGGCTCCTGCTGCTCATCCCGGTTCTCTTTGGCATATCCTTGCTGACCTTCACCATCTCCCATCTGGTGCCCGCCGACCCGGCGCGGCTGCTGGCCGGGCCCGAGGCCAAGGCGGACGCCGTGGAGGCCATCCGCAAGAAGTGGGGCTTCGATCGGCCGGTCTACGAGAGATACCTGCTCTACATGGCCGGCGTCCTGCGCGGCGATCTGGGTATTTCCATCTCCACCCGACACCCGGTGTCGCAGGACCTGCGGGAGCGTATCCCGGCCACCGCCGAGCTTGGTCTGGCGGCGCTGCTGATCATGGTCCTGCTGGGCGTGCCGCTCGGCGTCACCGCCGCCGTCAAGAAAGACGCCGCCCTGGACCACGGTTGCCGGCTGGGGGCACTGGCGGGGGTTTCAATGCCCGCCTTCTGGCTCGCCCTCCTGTTTCAGTTGTTCTTCTTCAAGTCCCTGGGCTGGTTCCCCGCCGGGGGCAGGCTCGACCAGAGCCTGGAGCCGCCGACCCACATTACCGGCATGTACGTCTTGGACAGCCTGCTCACCGGGAACATGACGACGCTGGCCAACGCCTGGTGGCATCTGGCTATGCCGGCGACGGTCCTGTCGCTGGCGGGCCTGGCCAGCGTTACCCGCATGGGGCGTGCCAGCATGCTGGAGGTTCTGACCAAAGACTACATCAACGCAGCGAGGGCCAAGGGTCTTCCCGAGCGCGCCGTCATCTACAGGCATGCGCTCAAGAACGCGCTGATCCCGGTAGTCACGGTGGTCAGCATGTGGCTCGGGGGCATACTGGGGGGCTCCTTCGTGGTGGAACTCGTCTTCTACTGGCCTGGCGTCGGCTATTACGGCACCAGCGGAATACTCACAGCCGACTATACGGCCATCATGGGAGTCTCGCTCCTTCTCACCGTGACCTACGTGGTCGCCAACCTGCTGGCTGATATCGCCTATATGTTTATCGATCCCCGCATCAGGTATGCGTAGCTCTCTCCCCTGGTTACTCTCCGAGGAGAGATGACTCGTGACGGCGAGCAAGGGCGATCTGGATCGGCAGGGGAACACCGAGGCAGGGGTCGCACCCCCGGCGAAGGCGCAGGGTGCCATGACCGTCTGGTTGGGCGAGCACCAGCCCGGGATTCGGGAAATGAAGCACTCGCTTCGCCTCATACGCCGCAACCACTTGACCGTGGCGGGCCTGGCGATCTTTGCGGTGCTGATCCTGGTGGCCATATTCGCCCCGCTCATCGAGCGATACGATCCCTACGACGTGAAGATGAGGGAGAGACTGCGGCCGCCGAGCCTCGAGCACCTGGCGGGGACCGACGCCATGGGTCGCGACGTCTTCAGCCGTGTGATCCACGGGTCGAGGATAACGCTGCGGGTCGGCTTCCTGGTGCTCCTGTCTACTTCCCTCATCGGGGTACCACTGGGGGCGATCTCCGGCTACATGGGGGGGCGGACAGACGCCCTCATCATGCGCGTGGGCGACATATTCCTGGCTTTTCCGCGCCTGGTGCTGGCGCTGGCCATGGCCGCGGCTCTGGGAGGCGGGATCAACAACGCCATCATTGCCATCGCCATCCCCGGGTGGCCATGGTACGCCCGCCTCATCCGCGGCATGACGCTCTCCATCCGGGAGGAGCAGTACATCGAAGCGGCGCGCGCCGCCGGCTCTCCGGAGTGGCGTGTCCTCCTGCGCCACGTCCTTCCCAACTGCATCGGGCCGTGGATGGTCCAGGCCTCCATGGACATGGGCTGGGCCATCATGTCCGCGGCCATGCTGGGGTTCCTGGGCGTCGGCGCCACTCCGCCGGAAGCGGAATGGGGCCTCATGGTGGCCGAAGGACGCAACTACTTGCTCGACCAATGGTGGATGTCGGTCTTTCCTGGTGTGGCGATCTTCATCACCGTCCTTGGCTACAACCTGATGGGCGACGGGCTCCGCGACATTATCGATCCTCGCATGCGGCAAAGATGAGAAGGAGGGGACCGGCATGCCAACGAGGACACTCACGAACATGCAGGAATGCCAGGACTTCGTCCGCGGTTGCACCTTCTTGGGAACGGGTGGTGGAGGCCCTCCCGAGCGCGGCCTGAGTGTACTGCGCGCCGCGTTGGAGGCCGGGCGCCCGGTTGGCTGGGTAGATGTGGCCGAGATTCCAGACGACGCATGGACATGCACCGCGTTCGGCATGGGATCCATCGCGCCCCGAAAACCTCTGCCCGCGGAGGAGCTTGACCGCTACGGGCTGCAGGAGGGACCATGGAGCCTGGCGTCACCCATTCGAGAACTGGAGCGCGAAGTGGGTGTCAAGATCAGTGTGGTCGTGCCCAGCGAGATCGGTGGCTCCAATACGCCTGGCCCTGTCAATGCCGCGTCCGAGCTGGGCATCGTGGCAGTGGACGGGGACTACTGCGGGCGAGCCGTGCCGGAGATCACCCAGGGCACGAGCGCCATCACGGGGAAGCCCGGCTGGCCTCTTGCGGCAGTCGACCGCTGGGGGAATGTTTCCGTCATCAAGAAAGCGGCCAGCCTTCCCATGTCGGAGCGGATCGGCAAGATGCTGGCCGTGGCCGCCTTTGGCGGCGTCGGCATGGCGGGCACGCTGCTGCAGGCCAGGGACATGAAGGCCATCGTGGTCCCCAACACGCTCACGCGCAGCTACCAGTTGGGCAGGGCGATCAGAGAGGCGCGGGAGAAGGCATTGGATCCGGCGCAGGAGGTGGCGCAGGTCGGGGGCGGCTGGGTGCTGTTCAGAGGGAAGGTCGTGCGCCGGGAGTGGGAGGATCGCGACGGCTACATGTTCGGCACCCACGAACTCGATGGGGTCCAGGAGTGGCAGGGGCACCGCTACAGGGTGTGGTTCAAGAACGAGAACCACGCGTGCTGGTTGGACGGAGAGCCACACGTGACGAGCCCCGACATCATCGCGGTGGTGGAGCTTGAGAGCGGCGAACCCAAGACCAACACCATGATTGCCGAGGGGGATCTTCTGGCCCTGGTGGGCCTGCCAGCGGCCGCTGTCATATTCCGCAGCCCGGCCGGAATCGAGGCGCTGGGCCCACGCCACTTCGGGTTCGACATCGACTACGTTCCCATTGAGGATCGCCTGCAGGTCGGCGTCTGAAACGTGATAGGCGGGGCGCCGACCCCGGGCTGGCGCCAGGAGTGCATCCGGGAAAGGCGCCCACCGGCCGGACTCCCCCCTCGCCCTACCGGCTCGTTCGACGCTGAGGGAGGTTCAGCGTTGTACCGCGCTCACCGGTACGTTCAAGGTGTATACAAGTTGCCCCGTTGTACCGCGCTCGCCGGACTCACGGCGC
>JACQTN010000247.1 GCA_016210785.1 Armatimonadota bacterium | reverse complement strand
GTTCCCATTGCGCAGGACCCAGCCCTCCTCGCCACTTACGGAGGTCAGGTCCCGGAAAGCCACGGCCTCGGGCAGGGATTCAGCCCCGCTGTAGCGGATTGCGGGTACAGGGAACCGCTCGCTCCCCGCCTAGCACGGCCAGCCGGATTATACACCCGCCTGACACTCCCCACAAGCGCGCCGGTGATCGTCTCAGCGCGATGCCTCCCCGCGCGATGTCTCATCGCCGCGGCGGCGCACGGCCTCCAGGACGGACGCTGTGAATCTCATCACCCCGGCGCCTACGCTCACGACCGGCGCGGCGTCCCCGCCGCTCACCGGCCGGCGCGCTGTCGCACCGCCTGCGCGACCCGCTCCACCGCGTACCGCCGCGCGGCGCCGTTGGTGGCCATCGCGCCCAGCAGCCAGCCCGCGGAGAGATCGGTGCGCAACAACGCCGCAAATTGCGCTGGGGTGAACCGGCCGATGATGGCCATGCGCCGGTCCCACATGTCGTCCGAGTAGCGGGCGATCCGCTCGTTGATCCACTGGGCCCAGCGCATCCGCGTCTCGAACTGACGCCGCCACAGCCGCTCAAACCCCAGCAGGCCCTGGCGGGAGGCGTCACCCCGCCGCACGGCGCGCGCGGCGACCCGGCCCGCCAGCAACCCCGCCAGCATGGCAAAGCGGATCCCCTCGCCGACAATGGGCGACGCCTGCCGGGCCGCATCACCCACCAGCATCAGCCCGTCGCCCACGAGCCGGGGGCTCACCCCACACGAGGGGATCACACCCTGATGAAACCCAGCGGCTCGGCCCCGCGCAGCCCCTGGCGCAGCGCGGGGTGATCGAAAAGGCGATCCAGGTAGTCGCGGGCAGCGCTGGAGCCGGCGGGGCCGGCGCCCACCACGATCACGTCCGCATCAGGCATGATCATCCCGCAACGCTCCGCCACCGGAGGGGGGTCCACACACTGTCATTCGATACCCGACCGCAGGATTTCCCCTCCACAGCATGGAACGAGTGACCGGCATCCTTGATGATCCACATGATCCACCCGACCTCACGACCTCAGGCCTTCCCCGGAGGGACACCGTGACCGCGCTAGGCGAGCGCCCCTGGTTTCGCTTCTATGAGCCCGGCGTGCCGCGGACTCTGACCTACCCCACCACACCTCTGTGCAACTTTCTGGAGACGAGCGCGCGCAAGCATCCGCATCATCCGGCCATGATCCTGGCCGCACCGACCTTCCACGCCTCGATCTCCTACCGGCAGTTCCACCACCTGGCGTCCCGGTTTGCGCAGGCCCTGGCGACCCTGGGCGTGAAACCCGGCGACCGGGTCGCGGTCATGCTGCCCAACCTCCCGCAGTACCTGATCGCGGTCTACGGCATCCTGATGGCCGGGGCCGTGGTCGTGCAGGTCAACCCCCTCTACCGCGGCCGCGATCTCTCCTTCATCCTCAAGGACTCCGAGGCGGGGATTCTCATCACCCTCACCCGGCTGTACCCCCAGGTGGAGACGATCCGCGCGCAGACCGATTTGGAGATGGTGATCGTCACCACACTGCAGGAGTTCTTCCCCACGACGTGGCGGCTGCTCTACACGTGGCTGAAGGAGAAGAAGGAAGGCGACTACCTGCCGCGCACCACGCCGGTGCTGTGGTTCGGCGACCTGCTGGCGAAGGCGTCCCCGCAGCCGCACCCGGTCCCCGTGCGGCGGGAGGACACCGCGGTCCTCCAGTACACCGGCGGGACCACCGGCATTCCCAAGGCCGCAGTGCTGACCCACCGCAACCTGGTCGCCAACATCTGGCAGGTGCGCCACTGGCTGACCATGCTGGAGGAAGCCAGAGACCCGTTCCTGGTGGCCCTGCCCTTATTCCACGTGTACGGACTGCTGGCGGGCAACGTCGCCGTGGCCACCGCCAACACCGTCATCCTGGTGCTGATGCGCCTGTTCGACGCGCGGGCCGTGGCCGAGGCGATCCGGGGCTTCCGTCCCTCCTTCTTCCCCGGCGTGCCTGCCATGTACCTGGCCATCAACCAGCTCAAGGACGTCCGCCGCTACAACCTCTCCTCCATCAAGGCCTGCGTCTCGGGCGCCGCCGCGCTGCCCGCGGAAGTGCAGGCGCAGTTCGAGCGGCTCACGGGCGGCCGCCTGGTGGAGGGCTTCGGCCTGTCGGAGGCGTCGCCGGTCACCCACGCCAACCCCATCGGCGGCATCCGCAAACCCGGCAGCATCGGCGTCCCGCTCCCGGACACCGACGCGGCCATCATCGACCTGGAGACCGGCTCGCGGGTGCTGGACCCCGGCGAGATCGGCGAGTTGGTAGTCAGGGGACCGCAGGTGATGAAGGCGTACTGGAACGCACCGGAGGAAACCCGCGTGACGCTGCGCCACGGCTGGCTCCACACCGGCGACATCGCCCGCATGGACGAGGACGGCTATTTCTTCATCGTGGACCGCAAGAAGGACATGATCCTGGCCGGGGGCTTCAACATCGACCCCCGGGAGATAGAGGAGGTCCTCTATCAGCATCCCAAGGTCAAGGAAGCCGTGGCTCTTGGTGTGCCGGACCCCTACCGCGGAGAGACCCCCAAGG
>JACQTN010000233.1 GCA_016210785.1 Armatimonadota bacterium | reverse complement strand
GGTGGTAGTGGGGGTTGGCCTCGAAGACCATCTCGTTCCCCCGGAGCCACGACTTCAGGATGTAGGGGCCGGTCCCGATGGTCACCCGGGGATCCTGCCCGTAGGGAATCTCGGCGAACTTCTCGATGCCCACGCGGCGCACCATGGGTTCGACCACGTGCCTGGGCACGGGCGCGGGAAACGCGCCCAGCCACCACAGGTTCGCCCGGATGGTCTGCCGCTTGAAGCGGACCGCGATGGTGTAGTCGTCGATCCGCTGGAGGCTCTCGATGTCCTGAAGCGTGGGCCGGGCGCCGAAGGGCCCGCGCGGGTTGCGCCACAACTCCCAGGTGTACAGCAGGTCGTCCACGGTGAGCGGCCGGCCGTCGTGCCATTTCACGTCCCGGCGCAGCTTCCACGTCAGCTCCATCCGTCCATCGGGCTGCACCTTCCACAGGCCGTTGCGCAGCGTGGGCAGTTGCTCCACCGCCTCATTGATCGGCTCCAGGCGGTCGTTGCGGACGTTCTCCACGAACGAGGCAAATAGCACGATGACCGCCTTCTCCACCGTGCCCGTCACCGTGAGCGGATTCAGGCTTGCCGGCTCCTGGATGTTTCCAAACACGATGTCCTTGCGCGGACCGGGACCCGCCAGGCCCGGCCAGGCCCCCAGCAGCAGCAAGAGACCGGCCAGGACAATTCCGCACCGTTGCGCACCCATCCCTCGCCCTCCTCGCAGCGCGCATCCTACCGCACAGCACGCACGGCTCTTCCGCCACAAGGAATTCACCCGGGCGGCACCGATCCCTCCAGGGCCACCACGGCCTCCGAAAGGACGCGGATACGCCGGCGGCGTCCGGCGGCGTATCCGCGATGTGGCGCCACAGGAACCATGCGGCCGCGGCGCGAATTTTTATGGTGTATGTCCGCATGGTTCCTTGACGGTGTCCAGCCGGCGACCCGGACGACCCGAGAAGCCCCTGTGCTGGCTCAGGCCGACGGCTCCCCGGTCGTCCTGCGGGCGATCGTGGCCCGGGGGCGGCACGACGGCCCCACGCTCTACACCGGCGCCGCCCTGCACGGGGACGAGGTGTGCGGGATCGAGGTCATCCGCCGCGTCCTGGCGGTCGTGGACCTCGACCGGTTCCGCGGCGCCATGGTCGCCGTGCCGGTGCAGAACCCGCTCGCCTTCCTGCAGCGGCAGCGCTTCGTGCCCGGCAACGCCTTCGACGCCTATGCCATCGACGTGATGAACGCGTTTCCCGGCAGCGAGGACGGCGAGGTGAGCGCGGTGCTTGCGCACGCGCTGCTCGACCGCTTCATCCGGCACGCCGACTACGCCGTGGATCTGCACAGCGCGCTTCCGGGCGGCGTCAATCTGGAATACTGCTTCACGCCAGCGGGAAGCGACCGGAAGGTGGAGGTGGCGCGCCGCCTGGCCCGCGTGTTCGGCCTGGACCTGGTCATCGAGATGGAGCGCCCCGGCTCGTACGTGGGACCGACGAAGCTGACGCAGGTCGCCACCATGGCCGGGACTCCCACGTTCGCCGTGGAGTTCGACCAGGCGGGCACCGCGACGCCGGCGTCGGTGGAGAAGGGGCTGGCGGGGTTCCTCAACCTCTTCCGCTCCCTGGGCATGCTCACCGACGAACCCGCCCGCACTCCCCGGCGCCAGTTCATCGCCGGCGACTATCACTACGTGCGGCTGCAGCGCGCCGGGATGTATCTCCCGGAGGCGAAGCTGGGCCACGTCCTCAAGCGCGGGGACCGCATCGGCACGGTCTACGATCTCTACCAGGACGAGGCGGTGCCGGTGCACGCGCCCTGCGACGGCCTGCTGTACCGGATCACCATTCCGCGGCCGCTGAACGCCTCGGAGCGCGTCGCGGCCATCGCCATCGCCGCGGCATAGATGCCGGGAGAGCACACCATGGATCACGCGGCAATGACCGCCAGGGCCCGGCGCATGGTCAACGAAGCCGAGGCGGTCCAGTTTCTGCAGGAGATCCTGCGGATCCCCAGCCTGTTGGGGCAGGAGGCTCGCCTGGCCGCCCACATCGAGCAGCGGCTGCGCGGCTTCGGGCTGCAGGTGTGGGCGGAGGACGCGGAGCCGAACCGTCCCACGGTGACCGGCACGCTCCGCGGTGCCGGCGGCGGGAAGAGCCTGGTCCTCAACGGCCACATGGACCATTACCCGCCGTCGCACGACTGGACCATGGACCCCTACGGCGGCACGCGGGCCGGCGACCGCATCCACGGCGTGGGCGCCAACGACATGAAAGCCGGCCTGGCCGCCGCCATCATGGCCGTCAAGTTCGTGGTGGACGCCCAGGTGCCGCTGCGCGGCGACCTCTCCTGCATGGCCATCCCGGGGCACTTCGAGGGCGGCCTGGGGACGCGCCACGCCATCCGGCGCGGGTTCCGGTCGGACTACGCCATCGTGTGCGAACCCTCCGACCTCAGGCTGGTCCTGGCTCAGATGGGCACGGCGTACCTGCGGATCACCACCAGGGGCCGGCAGGCGCACACCACGGCGAAGGCCGAGGGCATCAACGCCATCGAGCACATGGTGGCGTTCATCGAGCGCCTGCGCCGGCACCGCCTGGCCTTCACGCGGCACCCTCTCTTCGACTACGATCCCATCATGAACATCGGGACGATCCAGGGCGGGTTCGCCCACAACCTGGTGCCTGACCGCTGCGCCATCACGGTGGACTTCCGCATCCTGCCTTCGCAGACCCCGGAGGGCGTGAAGGCCGAGGTGGAGGGGATCGCCGCGGATCTGGCGCGGGAGATCCCCGGGTTCGCCGCGGAGGTGGAGTTCATCGAGGCCTGGCTGAAGGGTCCGCGCACGCCCAGCTCCGTGGCTCCCGACGCGCCGCCCGCGGCCGCCCTGCGCCGCTCGCTCGCGGAGGTGAGGGGCACCCCGCCCGCGGACTGGGGCGCGCCCTACTGGACGGACATCGCGGTGTTCAACGAGGCCGGCATCGTGGCGGTCTCCTGCGGGCCCGGGCGCGAGCCCTACATCTGGACGGACGAGTACGTCACGGTCGGGGACTATCTGGACG
>JACQTN010000239.1 GCA_016210785.1 Armatimonadota bacterium | reverse complement strand
GTACGACGGTGGCCAACGCCTACGTGGCACCTCCCATGCAGCGCTACCTGGACCGGCTGGAGCGCGGCCTGCAGGGCGCGGGCATCCCGGCCCCGCTGCTGATCTTCCAGTCCAATGGTGGCGTGGCCCCGGCCGGCCAGGCCAGGGCGTTCCCCATCGCCAGCATCCTGTCCGGCCCCGCGGCGGGCGTGATGGCTGCCGGGGCCGTGGCCCGGCAGTGCGGCATCGACGACTTCATCTCCCTGGACATGGGCGGCACCAGTTGCGACGTGGCGCTGGTCAAGGACGGCCGGCCCACCTTCGCCTACGAACAGGAGATCGGCGGATGGCCGGTGCGTACGCCGCGCCTGGACATCCACTCGGTCGGCGCCGGCGGCGGCAGCATCGCGTGGATCGATCTGGGCGGCCTGCTGCGCGTCGGCCCGCAGAGTGCCGGGGCGGATCCCGGCCCGGCGTGCTACGGGAAGGGCGGCGAGGACGCCACGGTCACCGATGCCAACGTGGTGCTGGGCCGGCTCAACCCGGGCTACCTTCTGGGCGGGCGCATGGCGCTGAACCGGAGGCTGTCCGAGGAGGCCATCACCCAGCTGGGGGCGCGGCTCTCGCTGGATACGGTGCAGACCGCGGCGGGTATCCTGGACGTGGTCAACTCCACCATGGTGCGGGCCATCCGCGTCGTGTCCGTCGAGCGCGGCTACGACCCGCGGGAGTTCTCGTTGCTACCCTTCGGCGGGGCCGGGCCGCTGCACGCCTGCGACCTGGCCCGCGAGATGGGGATGGGCCGCGTCGTCGTCCCACCCTACCCCGGCCTGCTGTGCGCGCTCGGCCTGCTGCTCTCGGACCTGCGCGTGGACGGCAGCCTGACCCGACGGCTCCGCCTCAACGACGTCGACGCCGCGGAACTGCGCGGCGTCTTCGGGCGGGTGGAGCAGGACCTGCGCGACTCGGCCGCGGTGCGCAGCCGGCCCGATGCCGGCTGGCAGCCCGCGTACTCCCTGGACATGCGGTACCTGGGTCAGAGCTTCGAGCTGCGAGTCCCCGTGGAGCCGGCGCACCTGCAGGACGGCGGCCTAACGCAACTGGCCGCGGCGTTCGACCAGGTGCACGAGCGCGTCTACGGTTTCGCCACGCCGAAGGCGGCCAAGGAGATCGTGTGCTTCCGCGTGTCCCTGCAGGCGCCGGCCGGCCTGCTCCCGGGCCAGTTGCCGCGGATCTCGAATGGGGCGCGGGCGAGCGCGCCGGCCCACCGACCGGTGTTCTTCCATCAGGTTGGGTGGGTGCAACGGTGCCCCGTGTATCAGCGGGAGCAGTTGCCGCCCGGCACGCGGATCGAGGGGCCCGCGGTGATCGAACAGATGGACACGACCACGGTTATCGCGCCGGACTTCGTCGGCGAGGTGGACGCGCACACCAACCTGGTGCTGTCGCCGCGGTAGGGCCCTGTGCCGGGGAAGTCGCCTACAGGGAGAAGGGAGCGCCATTCGTGACGGCTCATCGCATGGATCCGGCCCAGCAGGAGGTCATCCGTAACTACCTGATCGGGGCGGCCGAGGAGGCCTGGACCAACCTCAAGCGGTGCGCCTACTCCCTCAACATCAAAGAGCGCGGCGACTGCTCCGCGGCGGTCTTCGACGGCAAGGGGGAGATGATCGCCATCCCGCCCTCGGGCGTGCCGCTCCACCAGGGGTCCATGGAAGGCCTGGTGGCCGCCATCCTGGCACGGTACGAACCCGCGGACCTGCGCCCCGGAGACATGTTCGTCACCAATGATCCCTACAACGGCGGCAGCACCCACACGCCCGACTACTGCGTGGCCGCGCCCATTTTTGCCCCGGACGGCACCATCGTGGCGTACATCGCCAACGTGGGCCACCACGCTGACATCGGCGGGCGGGTGCACTGCAGCCAGGCGATCGACAACGAGAGCATCTTCGAAGAAGGCGTGCTGATTCCGCCGGTGCGTCTGTGCCGGGCCGGCGAGACGGTGCAGGAAGTGGTGCAGATCATCCGCCACAACTCCCGCACCCCCAACGATCGGGAGGGCGACATCCGGGCGCAGATCGCCGCCAACAAAGTGGGTGGGCGCCGGCTCCAGGAGATCGTGGACCGGCTGGGCGGCGAGACCTTCCGGGCCGCCACCGAGGCCCTGCTGAACTACTCCGAGCAGCGCCTGCGGGCGCGCTTGCTGGAGTTAGCGGACGGCCGCTGGGAGACCACCGATTACATCGACGGGGACGGCGTGGGCTCCGACCCCCTTCCCGTCCACCTGGTGCTGGAGAAACAGGGCGGGCGGCTGGCGTTTGATTTCACCGACGCGCCGCGGCAGTTCAAGAGCTCGCGCAACATCCCGGTCACCGCCCTGCGGGCCACGGTGTACACCGTGCTGCGCACACTGGTCGACCCAGGCATGCACCTGAATGGCGGGATCCACCGGGTGGTGCAGATCAAGACCACGCCCGGCTCCTGGCTCGACCCCCAGCATCCGGCCGCGGTGGGCGACCGCGCCGCACCCTGCCAGGTGGTGGGCGACGTGGCCTCCCAGTGCATCGGGCAGGTGATCCCTGAGCGCATGGTGGCCGCCATTGGCTCGTATCAGGCCTGGCGCTTCGCGGGCATCGATCCGCGGTCGGGGAAGACCTACGCCAACTACGAGAGCATCGCCGGCGGCCTGGGCGCCACGACCTTCTCCGACGGCATGGACGCCGTGCGGGGCTGGTCCGCGGGCAGCATGAATCCTCCCATCGAGGCGTTCGAGCAAGAACTGCCGATGATCGTGCGCCGGTACGAGCTGGCCACCGATTCTGGAGGCGCCGGACGGTGGCGCGGCGGCCTGGGCATGCGCCGTGATCTGGAGATTCGTGGGCAGGAGACCCGGGTGAACTCCACCAGCATGCGGCAGGTCGTCCGGCCGCCGGGCGTGCTAGGCGGATTGCCCGGCCGGACGGCGGTCTTCGTCCTCAACCCGGACACCGACCGAGAGCGGGCGCTCCCGCCGGTGTTCACCAACCTGCCCCTGGCCTACGGCGACGTGCTCAGCGTGCGCACGCCCGGCGGCGGGGGGCTGGGATCGCCCGCGGAGCGTCCCCGCGATCTAGTGGCGCGCGACCTGCGGGAGGGCCGCCTCTCGGAGCAGGCGGCGCGCGAGCTCCACGGTCTGCTCCCCGTGTCCCCATGAATTGCGGGAACGGGCGGCAGAGACCACGGTCGACGCCTTCCGGCAAGTGCGCCGGGTCAATCGAAAGGTAGGTGGCGGTCATGGAAGAGGTGCGGGTGGCGATCCCGATCAGCGCGGTGGGTTACGGGATCAACGAGGACACGCTCAAGGCACTGATGGCCAGGGACCCCCACGTGGTGGCGGCGGACGCCGGGTCCACGGACTCAGGCCCTTACTACCTGGGGTCGGGTCATTCCAACAAGGCGCGCGCATCGGTGAAGCGGGACCTGCGCCTCATGCTGACCGCGGCCCGGGCCCACCGGGTGCCGCTGGTCATCGGCAATGCGGGCACCTCTGGGGCGCGACCCCATCACGAGTGGATGCTGCAGATCGTCCGCGAGATTGCCCGGGAGGAAGGGTTGAGCTTCCGGCTGGCAGTGGTCTGGGCGGAACAGGACAAGTCCTTCGTGCACGCGCGTCTGGCGGCGGGCAACATCAGGCCGCTGCCGGGGGTGCATCCCCTGACACCCGCGCACATCGACGCCTGCGTACACATCGTGGCGCAGATGGGAGTGGAGCCCTACCTGCGGGCGCTGGACGCGGGAGCGGATGTGGTCCTGGCCGGCCGCTCCTGCGATACCTCCATCATCGCCAGCTACCCGATCTGGCGAGGCGCCGATCCGGCGCTGGCGCTGCACATGGCCAAGATCACCGAGTGTGGCGCGCTGTGCGCCTATCCCTCCACGGGGCGGGACGGCATCATGGGCGTTGTGCGGGAGGGGGACTTCCTGATCGAGACGCCCAACCCGGCCCGCACCGTGACGCCCTTCTCAGTGGCGGCCCACATGATCTACGAGGTGGAGCATCCGTATCTCCAAGAGGAGCCGGGCGGGACGCAGGACTTCTCTGCCGCTCGCGTGGAGCAGGCGGGCGAGCGCGCGGTGCGCATCACCGGCTCGCGCTTCACGCCCAGAGCCCGGCCCACGCTCAAGCTCGAGGGCTCCGCAGTTACCGGATACCGGTCGTTCCTGATCGGTGGCACGCGGGATCCGTTTCTCATCAAGCAGATCGACTACTACGTCGAGGGTGTCACCGCGGAGGTGCACAAGGTGCTGGGCGATCTGACCGCGCAGTGCCGGATCGACTGGAAGGTCTACGGCCGGGACGCCGTCATGGGGGGCATGGAGCCGACGCCCACCATCGACGGCGCCCACGAGCTGGGGTTGCTGGTGCAGGTGCTGGCGCCGACGCAGGAAATCGCCCACGACGTGTGCACGCTCATCGAGGGCCGGATGATCGGGTTTCCCTATCCCGGCGCCAAGACCCGCACGGCGCATATCGCCTTCCCGTTCTCCCCGCTGATCCACGACAGCGGCCCGGTCTACCGGTTCGATGTCTTCCACCTGACCGAGGTGGACCGGGCGGAGGACCTGGAGCGGATCTTTCCGCTGGAATTGATCACCCTCTGAGCCAGATCACGGGAGGCCTCGAAAGGAGGAAGATCGTCAGGATGTCCCGAGCGGCGGTGCTGCGGCACATCGACGAGCACATTTCCGAGACCATCGCGTTCTCGCAGGAGATGTTGCGCATTCCGAGCGTCAATCCGCCCGGCAACGAGGGGCCGGTGGCGGAACTCGTGGCGCGGAAACTGCGCCCGCTGGGATTTGAGATCGAGCGGATCGAGGTGGAAGAAGGCCGGCCAAACCTCCTGGCGCGCCTGGCAGGGAAGGCGGGGAGCCCCCGCCTGGTCTGCTACGCCCACCTTGACGTTGTCCCACCCGGTGCCCGTGAGGACTGGCTCGTGGATCCGTTCTCCGGGGCGCAGATCGAGGATCGGATCTACGGTGGACGCCAATACCCTCGCCCCCACGCGTTCGCCACTCACGGCGGGGCGCCTCGACCTGAGTCTCGCCCTGGACCGGGTCAACCAGTTGCAGGCCGAACTGGAGACGCTGTACGGGCAGGCTGCGCGGCTGACGCAGGGGAGGGCCGGCGAAGGGGCCATGCGCGCTTTCAACCGGGGTCTCCTGCGCCTGGCGCGGATTCTCATTCCGCTGAACTACGTGGAATCGGACCAGTTCGACCAGGACGCCGCCCTGGGGCTGCCTCCTCTCCCCCTGCTGGGACCGGTCGATCGACTCGGTCACCTGGAGCCCGGGAGCGACGCGTACTACCAGCACCTTACCCTGCTGATCCGTCGCCGCAACGCTGTGTGCTTTGCGTTGCGCGAGGCGATCGAAGCGGCCCGGTCGACGGCGGCCGCGATGGCGGCGGTCATCAGTCACGGATAGGCAGAGGAGCAAGCGGTGCGCCCGCCGGCGAAAGGTCGGCCCGATTGCCGCGGACGAGCCACTCTCAATGAAATCATGTCTCCCGACGGGGACTGACGCGGAGGCCTCCACCCTTGGGTGAGTTTCACGTCTACATCAACGGAGAGGTGATTCCCGAGAGCCGGGACCACGGTGTGCCCATTCTCGAGGGTGCACGATGAGTCCTCGACCACTGATTGTCCTCTTCGCCACCGGCGGCACCATCTCGTCCCTGACGTCCCAGGACGCCGCGCAGGGTTACGCCCCGGCCCTGGCAGGCGAAGACCTGCTGAGCCGCATCCCCGGCCACGCGGACATCGCCCGCGTCGAGGTCACCGACTTCAGCCGCGTGGTGAGCCAGGACCTGACGCTGGACATGGTGATCGGCCTTTGCCGGCAGGTGAACCGCACCCTGTCCCGTCCCGATGTGGCGGGGGTCGTGATCACCCACGGCACGGGCACGCTGGAAGACACCTGCTTTCTGGCGGATCTGTTCGTGCGGGGCGACAAGCCCGTGGTGGGCACCGGCGCCATGTTCAACGCCTCGTGGCCAGAGTGGGACGGCCGGCGGAACATCCTGGACGCCCTGGCGGCGGCCGCTTCGCCCGAGTCTCGCGGCAAAGGGGTCCTGGTGTGCATGAACGGTGAGGTGCACGCGGCGCGGGATGTGGTCAAGATGCACGCGTCCAGCCCCGCGGCCTTTGTTTCCCCGGGGACCGGTCCCCTGGGCTGCGTCGATGACGGCCGCGTGATCTACTACCGGGCGCCTACCCGGCGCCACACCTTTCCCTCGGAAGCGATCGAGCCCGAGGTGGAGCTCATCAAGGTGGCGCAGGGCTCCAGCGACCGCCTCTTCCGGGCGGCGCTGCACCTGGGTGTCCGGGGCGTGGTGATCGAGGGACTGGGCGGCCGGGGGACCATCCCCGGCTGGTTCTTCCCGGCGATCCGGGAGGCTCTGACGCAAGGCGTCCCGGTCGTGCTGTGCACGCGCTCTCCCGTTGGCCGGGTGGCTTTCACGGTGTCGGCGAGCATGGTGGAACTCGGAGAGATGGGCGTGATCCCCGGCGGCGATCTCCCGGCCCACAAGGCCCGCCTGTTGCTAATGGCCGCCCTGGCCCACACCCGCAAGGTCGAGGCCATCCGGTCGATCTTTGCCACCGTCGCGCCCTGAGGGAGGTGCCGTGGACCGCCGCGATTTCCCTTTCCTGGCCTCGCGCGAGGTGACTTACCTGGACAGTGCCGCGGTGTGTCCGTCTCCAGCTCCGGCCATCGCCGCCATGCAGGCGTACCTGTCAGAGACCCTTCGCCGGCACGATCCGGCATGTGCTCGGGGAGCGGCGTCTTCAGGCCGGCTTCTCTCTTGCGCAACCGGCAGACGGCAGGGGCGATCGGGGATGGTTCATCAGCCGGCACGGACCTCCGCCGGGGACCCGTGTTATCATCGGCCACGACGGAAAGGAGGGACCTAGTTGAGTGCGCACCAAGGCCCGTTGGGCCAAAACCTCATCTATCTCGAACCCGATGGCGGGCGGCTTGCCATCAGGGGCGGGAGGGTCTTTCCCGCCACCGGCTCCGTCACCCTCGCTCCGGCAACGGTGGTGGTCGAAGGCGAGCGAATCACGGCCGTCGGGCGGGATCGCGACGTCCCGATCCCGGACGGATGCCGCGTGATCGATGCCCGCGGGAAGTTTGTCATGCCGGGACTGATCGATCTGCATGTGCATTTCACGGGCGTGTTCACCTCGGACCCCTATCGACGGTTCCTTCAGCCCCCGTTCGCGGCCCGGGTCATCCGGGCGGCGCTGGACGCCTCCGAGGTGCTGGCCGCGGGATTCACCACCGTGCGAGAGCTGGGCCATGGTTCCATGGATCAGGTCATCGGGCTGCGCCATGCGATCAACCACCGCTTGATCGCCGGGCCGCGTATTCTCACCTCGGGCTGGGCGATCTCGCAGACGGGCGGTCACGGCGACCCGAATGTCTTTCCGCGCGAGTGGACGCGCCAGCTGCGGCCACGGAGCACCTTCGCCGACGGCGCCGACGAGTGCCGGCGGGTCGTGCGGGAGAACTTCGGAGCCGGCGCCGACCTGGTGAAAATCTACGCCACCGAGCGAGGCCTGGGGCCCGGTCCGGACGGGCTGCGCGCCGTGCCGAATTTCACCATCCCGGAGATCGAGGCGATGACCGACGAAGCCCACCGGCGGGGGGCGAAAGTTGCCGCGCACGCCACCTCGCCCGAGGGCATTCGCAACGCGATCCTCGGGGGCGTCGACACCATCGAGCACGGGGGAGACATCGGCGCCCACGACGACCTGCTGGACCTGATGGTCGAGCGCGGTGTCTTCCTCGTCCCAACCCTGTCTGTGTACTACTGGATCGCCTCCGAGGGGGCGGCGGTCAAGACCGAGTCCCGGGCGATCTCCGGGTCCCGGGCGATGATGGACGTGCAGGCCAGGTATCTGGCGAAGGTCCACCGGCACGGCGTCAGGATCGCTCTGGGGACGGACACGGGCAACATCCGCGGCCGCGGCGAGAATGCGCGCGAACTGGAAATGATGGTGGAATATGGGCTCTCACCGCTCGACGCGCTGCTGGCCGGCACGCGGGTCGGCGCGGAAGCCATGGGCCTCCAGGATCACCTCGGCACCCTGGAAGCCGGCAAGCTCGGCGACATGCTCATTCTCGCGGCCGATCCGCTGCAGGACATCGCCTGCGTGCGCCGGAAAGAAAACATCGTCCACATCATCAAGAGCAGGGCATCGCTGTCCCGGGCCCCGAAGGCCCCCGCGTAGCCGCGGACCGACCGCTCCAAGGAGGGAAACGACGTGAGATCACAATTCGTCGCGCTGCTGCTGGCCCTGCTGATGCTGGCGGGGGCCGGTGCCGATTCCCGCTCTCGCGCCGCCGCGCAGGCGCCCGACACCCTGGTGGTGGGCAAGAGCACCGACATCCTGAGCGGAGACCCTCACCAGAGCGGGTCGTCCCTCGCCGGCGAGATGGTGTACGTCAACCTCTACGACACGCTCATCGTCCGGGACGTGGACATGCGCCTGAAGCCCGGGCTCGCCACCGCCTGGCAGCGGATCGATCCCACCACGTGGGAGTTCAAGCTGCGGCGGGGCGTGAAGTTCCACAACGGCGAGCCGTTCACCGCTCATGCCGTGAAGTTCTCCTTCGATCGCGGGCTTGATGCGAACTCGAAGTGGGCTCGCCGGGGCGTCCTCCGCCCCATCCGCTCGGCCACGGTCATAGACGACTACACGGTGCGGCTCAGCACCGCCCAGCCCTGGCCGCTCCTCCTCACAGCCGTCGCCCGCCACGGCTGGATCGTCCCGCCGAAGTTCGTCGAGAAGAACGGCGAGCAGGGACTGGCGCGGCGCCCGACCGGCACCGGTCCGTACCGGTTCGTGCGCTGGGTCAAGGACGAGCGGATCGAGCTGGAGGCGAATCCGGACTACTGGGGCGGGCGGCCGAGGATTGGCCGCGTGGTCTTCCGGATCTTCCCCAACGAAGCGCCCCGCCTGGCCGAGCTACTCTCGGGCTCCGTGCACCTGATCAACCTGGTTC
>JACQTN010000238.1 GCA_016210785.1 Armatimonadota bacterium | reverse complement strand
GCGCAAGACCATCGGGGTGCCGATCGCGCCGGTGGATCGCGCCAACCATGAGCGCTGTGCGACTGCCGTACGCGCCGGCCTGGCGGACGCGGAGTTTGCGGCGGCCTGGGCTGAGGGTCGGGCGATGACCCTGGAAGAAGCCGTGGTCTGCGCGCTCGGGGAAGCCGCCGATGAGTGACCTGCCGGCCGGGACGGTCACCTTCCTCTTCACCGACATCGAGGGTTCCACGCGCCTGCTCCACCATCTCGGTGATCGCTACGCCGGCGTCCTGTCGGACTACCGGCAGATCCTGCGGACGGCGGTGCGGGAGGCCGGCGGGTACGAGGTGGATGCCAGCGGCGACGCGTTCTTCGCCGCGTTCCCTCGTGCCAGGGACGCGCTGGCGGCCGCGATCGCCGGTCAGGAGGCATTCGTCTCCCGTTCCTGGCCCCAGGGCACCGCCTTGTGGGTGCGGATGGCGCTGCACACCGGCGAGCCTGTCCGCGCCGGCGGCGGCTACGTGGGTCTGGACGTCCACCGCGCCGCGCGCCTCTGCGCGGTCGGACACGGCGGTCAGATCTTGCTCTCCCAGACGACGCACGATCTCGTCGAACACGACCTCGCCGCGGGCATGGACCTGCGGGACTTGAGCGCGCATCGGCTGAAGGACCTGCTGCGTCCCGAGCGCATCTTTCAACTGGTGCACCCGGGGCTGCCCGCCGACTTCCCCCCGCTGCGGTCGCTCGACGTCCTCCCCAACAACCTGCCCATCCAGCTCACCACCTTCGTCGGCCGGGAGCGGGACATGGAGGAGGTGAAGCGGCTGCTGGCCGGGACGCGGCTGCTGACCCTCACCGGCACCGGCGGCTGCGGGAAGACGCGCCTGGCCCTGCAGGTGGCCGCCGAGCTGCTGGAGGAGTTCCGCGACGGCGTGTGGCTAGTGGAACTGGCCGCCCTCGCTGACCCCGCGCTCATTCCGCAGGCGGTCGCCTCCGCGCTGGGCGTGCGGGAGGAGCCCGGGCGTCCGCTGCTCGCGACGCTCACCGACCACCTCCACCCCCGACATCTCCTGCTGATCCTGGATAACTGCGAGCAGGTGGTCGCGGCGTGCGCGCGGCTCGCGGAGGCGCTGCTGCGGGCCTGTCCCACCCTGCGCGTCCTGGCCACCAGCCGGGAGCCGCTGGGGATCGCCGGGGAGACCACGTGGCGCGTCCCGTCTCTGTCGCTGCCCGATCCGCAGCGGCTGCCTTCCCTCGAACATCTCGCGCAGTACGAGGCGGTCCGGCTCTTCGTGGACAGGGCGGCGGCCGTGCAGCCCTCGTTTGTGCTCACCCCGCGGAATGCCCCGGCCGTGGCGCAGGTGTGCCAGCGGCTGGACGGGATCCCGCTGGCCATCGAGCTGGCCGCGGCGCGGGCTAGGGTGCTGACCGTGGAGCAGATCGCCCGGCGGCTCGACGACCGATTCCGGCTGCTCACCGGCGGCAGCCGCACCGCCATGCCGCGCCACCAGACGCTGCGGGCGACCATGGACTGGAGCCACGCCTTGCTGTCGGGGAAGGAGCAGGCGCTGCTGCGGCGGCTGTCGGTGTTTTCGGGCGGCTTCACCCTGGAGGCGGCGGAAGCGGTGTCCGCGGGAGGAGAGGTGGAGACACCGGAGATCCTGGACGTCGTGGGCCACCTGGTGGACAAGTCGCTGGTCATGGTGGATGACCAGCCACCGGAGGTCAGGTACCGCCTGCTGGAAACGGTGCGTCAGTACGGGCTGGACCACCTGCTGGAGACAGGGGAGGCGGCCGACGTGCGCCGGCGCCACCGCGACTTCTTCCTGGCGCTGGCGGAGCGCGCGGAGCTGGAACTGCTGGGGCCCGACCAGGCGGTATGGCTCGACCGGCTGGAGGCCGAGCACCACAACCTCCAGAACGCCCTGGAGTGGTCCCTTGGAGGCATCGAGGCGGACGCGGCGCTGCGGCTGGCGGGTGCGCTGTGGCGCTTCTGGTTCGTGCGCGGCCACTGGAGCCCGGGGCGGGAGTGGCTGGAGCGAGCACTGGCCCTGCGAAGCGGCGCGTCGCCGGCCGCGGCGGGGAAGGCGCTGCAGGCGGCGGGGTTCCTGGTGTACACGCAGGACGACTACGCGCGGGCCCGGGCGTGGTTGGAGGACGGTCTGGTCCTCTATCGGGAACTGGGGGACGCGCGGGGCATCGCCGACACCCTCAACCTGCTGGGGAACGTGGCGCGCAGCCAGGGCGGTTACGATCTGGCCGCGGCCCTGCACCAGGAGAGTCTGGGGTTGCTGGTCGAGATCGGGGACAGGACCCAGGTGGCCAACACGCTGAGCTACCTGGGATGGGTGGCCCACGATCGAGGCGACTACGACGGCGCGGCGTCATGGTGCGAGAGGAGCCTCGCCCTGTTCCGCGATCTGGGCAGCAAGCGCGGTATCGCGCTCTGTCTGATTCTGCTGGGAGGAGCGGCCAGCCATCACGGGGACTTCGCCCGGGCGAAGGTCCTGTGCGAAGAGGGCCTGGCGTCGTGCCGGGAGGTGGGCTGGAAGTACGGTATCGCCCTGTCGCTCGAGACCGCCGCCGTGGTGGCGCTGCGTCAGGGCGAGCACGCGCGGGCCGCGGCGTTCCTGGAGGAGGGTCTCTCCCTGCACAGAGCGCAGGGGAACCGGCGGGGCGCGGCCCATTGCCTGGAGCGGCTCGCGGATATCCTTTGCGCACGGGGACAGGCGGAGCGGGCAGCGCACCTGATAGGGGCCGCGGAGCGCCTGCGGGAGGCCATCGGCGTCCCGGTGCCTCCCGCCGTGCGCCCGGACCACGACCGCTGCGCGGCGCAGGCGCGGGCCGCGCTGGGAGAGGAAGCGTTCACGGCGGCTCGGGCCGCGGGCCGGGCCATGAGCCTGGAGGAAGCGGTGGCCGCCGCGTTCGGCCCGCAGGACGCGCCCCGGCGGGCGCAGATTCCAGGCTCGCCCGGGGATGCCTGATGCACCGGCCGGAGAGGCGGCCACAGATCGCGCCCGTCACCCCCGTCCCGCGTGCCGCCCGCGACGTCCTGCGGGCCCGCCGCGACCTCCTTGCGGCCGCCTACGCAGGCGCGCTGTACTTCAGACCCCCGGCCTTCCTCATGGCCTTCACGGCCTCTGCCTTGGTCATCAGCGGCGTGGTCTTGATGCTCTTCACGCCACGCCCGGCCGAGACCGCCATGGAGAGAGCTGCGGCGCTCACGTTGTCCGGCATCTGGATGATGAGGACGGCGTCATGCTCCCCGAAGGCCAGGAAGGCCGCCTCCAGCTTGCCTCCCATGCTCTCGATGACCGGGCGTACGATGTCCGCGCGGTTCTGCGGTTTGCGGACCATGGCGCCCCACGCCTCCGGGGTGTACACGGCCTGCACCAGGTAGTAGGGCAACGTCCATCCCTCCCTTCGCATCTGGCGTCAGTACGCTGTTCGTGCCGCGGGCGGAAGGCACCTGCCGGGGCCGGGGTGGCGCGGACGCGGACGGAAATGCGACCCGCGGGGCCGGCCTGCCTGCGCCGGTCCCGCGGGTGTGGGGGCGCGCCCGGTCTGGGCGCGGTCACGCCGGTTATCAGCGCGCGAGGTTCTGCTTGTCCTCGGCGTCGCTGCCGGCGACGAACTCTTTTCTTTCTGGTTTCGTTGTGTGCCTCAAGCATACGCAGCGAGCGCCCCGGCCGCCATGAACGGGTTCATGGACCCGCCGTGAATCGCACACATCGCCGCCCGCTCCTCCGCCGCCGCGGCCCAGGCAGATCGCCTGTCTGGCCGGCCTGTGCTGGAACCGGCGTACCGGCGCGCCCCCTGCCAGGACCTCCGCGGCCGGGCGCGAACTACGATAGGGTGGGGCGACGGAGG